>JAEXGX010000175.1 GCA_023450535.1 Pseudomonadota bacterium
GAAAAATCACAGGGTGCACAACGGGAAGCTGAACAGGGTGCTGACGTAGTGCGCCAGACCATTACCTGTATCGGACAGGTTACGAATCAGACCGCCCAAATTGCCGACCGAATGAAGGAGCTGGACATCCGTGCTGCGGATATCGGAAAAATCCTGGGCTTGATTAAGGATGTGGCAGATCAGACCAACCTGTTGGCCCTGAATGCAGCCATTGAGGCCGCACGCGCAGGAGAAGCAGGTAAGGGCTTCGCTGTAGTGGCCGACGAAGTGCGCAAACTGGCGGAAAAAACCATGCACGCCACAGATGAGGTATCCGGCGCTATCTCTGCCATTCAAAACAGTGTGCGCGCCAGCGCCGGCGCGACGGACGAAGCCGTTGAACTCACCCGCAAAGCTACCGAACTTGCCGATTCGTCAGGCTCCAGTCTGAATCATATCCGGACGGTCATAGGACAGGCAGTGGATGATATAGCCATCATCGCGGAGGAGACCACCAGACAGTCCCATCTCAGCGAAAACGTCATGCACATGATGGAAAACTTCAGTCAGCAAGCCCACCTGACTACTGCGAACATGGAACAATCTTCTGAACTCGCGTCCGAATTGCATGAGCTTTCCGACGATCTGCGCAGAATGATAGACGCTATGTGTAGTGAACGCCGCAAAGACGAACGCCATATCCTCACCCAGCCGTGCGCCCTGCGTATCACTACCAAAGATGGTACATCGTGCAACGCGCACCTGCTTGATATCAGCGCCTCGGGATTGCGCCTGCAACTCGCCGATGCGTCATGCACCTATTCGGAAGAAGACAGTATATGCATTGAGAGCGCACAAGCTCCGCTTGATGCCGTGTTGAAGAAACAACATGCCCAAGTTGTTTGGCTTCAGGATCGGAATCTTGGGTTACGTTTTAAGCAACGGATTGAAAAAAATGCGTTGGCCAATGCCCTGAACATCGTTCCGTACTGACCCCTCCTTGCGGACAACGTTTTTCTGGCGACTAAACCCGCTTTGCGGAACTGGGGCCGTCTACGTAGCCAAAGCGGCCTGACGGAGAGTCACTAAAAGCTGTCGCGTTACGGCACGGCAAAGCCGCGACCTGCTCCTGATTTTTACTCGCGTTGACAAGATCAACGCTCCCCCGCGCCATGCAAAGCCCGCACATACAGGCTTTGCATCGCCACCGGCTCGTTTTCAAGAAAATTTCTCGGATGGAAAGACGTATAATTCATGTCGTTAACCCAGAAAGAGTATTCTGCATATATCTTCTTTCGCAAGCTTGCGCACTTTGTGAATAGTCTCACACGACATTTTTCAAACCCCTCCACGCCTTGTTGACCGACCGGAACTGGTATATGCTACTAAAATATTACCCTGTTCTACTGAGGCTAGCATGTTTTCTTTCCCGCATCTCCGATTTTTCTGGATTATTGTCCTCGTATTCGCCATGTTGGCGGCCCTGAGTGACCAGAAATCAAGTCTTGCCGTCGACAACACGGCCCTGCGCGTAGGGGTGGAGAATTATTATCCGCCTTTTTCCTTTCCGGATGAAAATGGACACCCCGCAGGATTTGACCCTGCTATTGCGGAAACCTTGTGCCGGGCTATGGAACGAACCTGTGAAATCCAGGCACTGCCTTTTGATCAGTTGCTGAACGCCATACGTGAAGGGAAGCTCGATCTTGTCGTCGCGGGACTCGCCGCAAGCGAAGAACGCAAGAAATATATGGATTTCAGTGAAAGCTACTATCACTCGCGCACCATCTATATTGGCAGGCCGGGCAGCGAAGCCAGCCAAACATGGATGAAAGGCAAGCGAATCGGCGCCCAGACAAGCACGCAACAGGCAGTGATCGCCGCAAAACTATGGGGAGACATTGCAGAAATTGTTTTGAACAAAAACTATGCCGACATGCTGACCGAGCTGAGTGAGGGCAAGCTGGATATTGTCATTTCCGACGGACTACCGGGCTATGAATTTTTGCGTAGCGAGCGGGGGGAAGAGTTTATCATGATAGAGGTGGATCTGCCTCTTGACGAAGAGCTCAACTCTGCTCATATCGGCATACGCAAGAACGAGCCTGATCTGCTCAAAGCCGTCAACAAAGCCATACAGGACGTCAAACTGAACGGCGAATATGACCGCGTAGCCCGCCGCTATTTTCCCTTCAGTATTTATTAAAATCCGCCATGGTCAAAAAAATCCACCACATCAGCATTCACAGCTTCTCGCTGCTTCTTGCTTTGCCCATGCTCACACTGTTCGGACTGGTATTCTGGTTCGTCTTCCGCGACCTGGAAAGCATCAGAACATTGGCGTTCGCCACCAGCCGCGAATATCTTCCACGCATTCTGGCCAAGCAGCAACTGTTAATCAATATTGAAAATCTGCGTCGTATTATCTCTCTTTCCTATCATTCAGGAGATCCACAAGAATCACGTAACGCTGGCATTACCGCCCAGGCACTGATTATTGAATCGGTTTTCGGCGAATCACCCGAGTTTTCCAGCATGCTGGAACGTGTCAAGCCGGAATTCACCCGCCTGCTGAAAATGAAAAAGCAGATCTTTGAGGCTGAAAATGCGCTGCATGACGGAGAAATCATACTGGCCGGCTCTCTGGGGAAGCTGCTCCTGCGCAGCGGTATCCAGTTCGAGCACAAACCCACCCATAACGCCCGTCATCAACTTGACTCCCACGCGTTGCAAAACGGCGCAAGCAAATATGAGGCCGCTAAAGATGCCCTTGCTCCAGTCACCAAATTCTGTGCTGACGCAGCAGAACAGGGCACACCAGACACGGAGCTGCTGACTGACTGTCAAAATTTTCAGAAAAGCTGGAGTGATGTGGGGCAAAACTGGCAAATTCTTGTCGTTGTTGCTGCCGAATCACAGCAGCTCTGGCAAAGCATCGACACCCAACTGCGTGAACTCAGCGACTACGCCTCTACCTCCGAAGCCTCTCACATTGCGCGCGGCATGACCCACATTGATGAGGAAACCGCCCGTATCAGACGCTTGTTTCTTGCTACTGGGGCCATGCTCCTGCTTGGCCTGGCGGGAGCGGTCATTCTTGTCCATCGTTATATCCTGCGGCCTCTGGCCATGACTTCCCATACGCTGGATGCTATCCGTTCGGGACAGGGGCTCCCACGTCTTCCTCAGGTGCGGATCCGGGAGCTTCAGAATATGCTTGACGCTCTGCCTGGCCTCACCCGCTATATGGACGAATTGAGCGCTCGCTCCGGACGCTTGGAACGCGAGCGTGATCAGTACGCCGATTTAAGCTTCCGTGACGCGTTGACCGGCATTGGCAACCGGAGGGCGCTGGAAACGATTCTGGCCTCAGATATGCCGGCCACACCGCTGGCTGTGCTTATGCTCGATCTGGATCTTTTCAAGAGCTACAATGATATTTTCGGCCACCAACAGGGCGATATAGCCCTCAAGGCCGTGGCCGACGCAGTGAAAAATGCTCTGATGCGCCCCTCGGACATGGCCTTCCGCTATGGTGGCGAAGAATTCACCGCCCTGCTGCTCAACGCGGATCGCGCTGCAGCACTGACCGTGGCGCGCCGCATCATGGATAATGTGCGCGGCCTGGCTATGCCCCACCCAGGCGCTCCGGCTGGCATCATTACCGTCAGCATCGGCGTAGCCTGCCGCATGGCTGGGGAAATGCTCTCCGTAGAAGAACTGTTGACCCTGGCGGATCAGGCATTGTACCGCTCCAAAAAATCCGGACGCAACACTATCACTCTGAGTAACGGGGAGATGGAGGAGAATGAAGGAGAATAGATTTTCAAGAGGCGCACTCCTGCGGAAAACAATACTAATCAATAAAGTCAGCATGTAACAAGAGTCTTGCACCAAAAGACTTGGCGCCCCCCGAAAAGAGCGTCTTCCTACTGCCTTTTTTCACCCCGCCTGGCGGGGGCTTTTTTTATTTAAATCCCCTCCATCTTACAAAAAGCCCCCCTACCGAAACAAGGGGCGTGGCAACGCCCCCGCCACTTTCAACATAAATCAAACTTCATAAATTCCGAACCATCCACCCCAATCACTATTTTGAGTGACCAGCACCCGTACCGTTGATGCGGCAATTATGCCACCATAGCATTGACAATTTTTGAGATTACACATTACAATAGTAACATCTGTGAAATTGTATAAAAGCTGACCTCCAAGTCCAACGTGAATCTCTTGACCCAGTAAACTATCAAAAAGGGCAAGCGTAGCATTGACGTCGACGGGTCTATTAGTAAGGGAATCATTCGATAAATCGTTGGTACCATAAAGCATGCCACTCAATGGCATCCTGGCGCTCGTCTGTAGAGATACAGCTGCAGTTCTTCCAACATTAACACCATGTGCCGTTACATATAGCATTTTTCCCGGGGTCAGCCCATCTAGCCGTAATGCCAGATAGGTATAATTGTGGCCTGCCGTGTGCTCTCCACCCCACAAATGCCTCGCGCCAGACGAACCGACCAACCTTTTCAGATATTGCAGATTACGGAAAAAGCGCTATTCAAAGGAAAAAAGAAGCTGAAGCACAAAATCAATAAAATTTCACCGGAAAGAATCATCCAAAGATGAAATAATGGCTGCTCCATGGCAAATTCCCGTCTTTGTATAATAAGGATCCCCACCAGCTACACCGGTGGGGATCCTTATTATACTTGCAGCTCTCTATACAGTGCCTCTTTTGAGGCCCCTTCTTCATAACCGTTCGGCTATTTCCTACTTTTACCTGCCCTGTACCGTTCCAGACGCATGGCGCATATGCTCTCCTCAATCAACAGCACCCGCCGCCGCACTCCGTCCGGGTCGGCATGCCGCGCACACTCCCTGTCCACTGCCTCCAGGCGGAGCGGCAAGGGGCACCCGCTGAACATGTCCAGTTCTCTTCCGTAGGTATCCAGTGTCCGCCAGGCCGCAACGGCTTCAGCATCCAGCCCGGATATGCCGGAGGGGGGATGAGTCGCGCAGGAGGCACAATCGGGAATATCCCGGTTGGCCTCGGCCAGTTCGCGGCATTCCTCGCATGTGAGCCGGTCTTCCCCCCCAGATAACCGGCCCACGCCCTCAGTTTTTTTCGTCTTCCAGCTCCCCGGCACGCGCCACGCTCAGCACGCGCACCAGCATGGCCGTTGCGAAATCAGGATCACAGGCGCACAACTCATCGATCATTTCCGGCGAGAACGGCAGTTCATTCCCTTTCACGTCATAAAAGCCCTTCCATCCGGTAATGGCTTCCCTCAACGCCCCTCGCAGGAAATAGCGCTCCGCCAAGGCGGCGCCATGACCTGCTTCCTGCGCGGCTCGACGCCGGATTTCATTGCGCGCCGTTTCCGTCATGGGCTTCACGAACGCACATTCGGATTTGTCCTGGGAGAAAGGCAGGCAAAACGTGGCGTCTCTATAGGCATCGGTAAGAATTCTGGGCATGAATGAACGCTCCTATTCCTGAATGATGAAAAATGCGTCTTCCCCGGCCACGCCCAACGCCCCGCCGTCCTGCGTCAGAGTCAGTGCATTGTCGCTTTCTCCCAGTTCCGGAGTATTGAATCTGACGCGCGGCATGACATGGGACAGCGTCAGACCGGGCTGTTTACCGGCCAAAACCGCCACGGGAAGTTCATACCCGCGATAACCCCGCCCGAATTCCGCGCCATCCTTGGCCCGGAAATTGATACTGCGGGACAGGGAGATCGTCCTCTTGCCGTCGATGCCCTCACCGGGAAACTCATCGCCGATCTCATTGAGATTGGTGAGCGGACTCTGATAGGTCAGCGTCCCGTCGTTCATCTTTCCGGTCACACCGTTCACCACCACATTGGCATGCCGGGATTCCAGCACGGTGCCCACGGGCCTGGCTGCAGGCATCCAAGGATGGAGCTGATCCCCTTCCTGCCAGCCGGACGGTGCGGCGGACAACCTGATGATTCCGGTTCTCCCGTTCACGGCAAGCACGCGATAACCTGCGCCGTTGTTGTCGTCATTTCTGGTCTTATTGCGAACATACGCGCCCACGGTATAGGCATCGGTTCCGCCATTCTTGAGCTGAACCTCCGCAGATACGGGCGCGGCGGCCACTTCGCTCACCCCGGCCCAGCCCATGCGACGACCCTGGAAACTGAAAGTCAGAAGCTGCCCCTGGGTCTGCTGAAGGCGCACGGTGTATTCCGAAATACCGCACCCGGTCATGAACTGAAGCAGCTTGTCGTCATGCAGAATATAGATGGTCGCGGTGGAACGGCAGGTGTTCTGCGAGTAACACGGAGACAACACCTGTACACTCACAGCCTTGGCGTGAGTGGCGGGGCTTGTTCCCCCGTAGCCGCGCGAACAGTTCTTCAGGGTTGCCGTGCCGTCCCCGGCGTATGCAATCTCTTCATACCGAATATCTTCGTCGTCGATTCTGAGCACGCCCCGAGGTGGAAATTTGTCCTTGAGAACATTCTGCTCCTGCCCGTTGTCATTAACGATGCTGCTTACGACGATTTCAACAGCATCCGCAGTGACCCCGCTTTATCCCTCAAGAACAGCAGAAATCCTGGTCGGGTCATTGAAATCACCCATGAGTGCTTCAAACAGGGCATGCCCCTGCGGTCTGCCATATTTCCCGTCGAGCCGGGCATACATGGAAATGCTCCCCGTTCCGGCAGGTACGGCATCCTGAAACTGGGCCGTGGTGTTAAGGCTCTGAGAAAGTTCTTCGGAATCCGAAAACCCAGGAGTCTGCGTCATAGAAGCGCGCCCCGAAGGCAGAATGTAATCTGCGGAGAGAGGCGGCTGCTGGATGCCGGAAACATCTTCCAGAGCGACAAAAACACTTTGGACCTGACTTTTGGCAATTGAAGGACACGTGTTGCCCATAATCATTCTCCTTCTTCCGAGCCTGTCCATGCCCACCAGGGCACAGTAACAAGCAGGGACATTCTTCCGTCGGACGTCTTACCGACGTTGGTGGCAAAAGGTTCATCCGTATTGAGCGCACCCTGTCCGGCGACAAGTTCTTTCCGCCAGAACTCAGTTATGAGCTGCCAGGCCAGATTCCACGCCCCGGCAGTGCGTTGTTCATTGTTTGCGGGGTAGGACAGCGTAATGACATATACACCCTTCATCACGGCCAGAGCATCCTTTCCTCCGAGTTCGGCCGCGCTTACCGCCCCCGGATTCACAGAGTGCAGAACCAGAATTTCCCCGGCTTCGGGTATGGCGTCCCCGCCGGGAGGAATAATCACGGCGGAATCGCCAACGGCAGCAGCCATTCCGGTTTGAAGGGCGGAAACGATTTCAACAAGTGTGGGGGTTCGCTCGCTCATTGCCGCCCCCCGACCTGCATTCGCCCAAATTCTTCATGCATTGTTGAAACTCCCTGTCAAAAGGTGGACCGTTGCCGAACCAGCTTCGGCCTTTATTTTTCCCTCCTGCCTTGCGAAAGATGCCGAAAGGCTCCGGCATGCAACATGCTCTGCCTGCCTAAAAGCATTTCATATCAGGCGGCAAAAAAAAGAAGTTCATTGGACAAGTTCAGCAACTGGGTAGCGCAGGGGCAAGCCCCTGCCAGCCTTTTCCCTGCGGCAGTTCCAGCCATACCCGCTTGTGCCCGCAGGCCTCGCAACGGTAGTAGCGTACGATTCGACTGCCCTGTTTGCGGGTCTTGTAGCAAATCATGGAATTTTCCGCGCACCGGGGGCACGCGCCGCACTTCCGGGCGTCCTCCCGGTGATCTCTGTACCACTCAAGGGCTTTTCCCGCGCTTTGGTAATGCGCTTCCAGACCAAAGGGGATGGATTCCCCCAACACTCCGCGTATGACACGAAAAAGCCTGCGCTCCCGCAGCATACGGTTAAACCGGTATACCGAAGCTGTAGGGGGAAATTCATCGGGAATACTTTTCCAGCGGCAGTGATGGCGGCTGATATAGGCCAACGCGTCGGCGTAATCGCGCAAGGTCCAGACCGCGTTTTCTCGTTTCTTTTCACCCGGTGCTCCTTCCCCCAGCGAAGAAAGAAAATGCGGCGCCAGAGAAGCCAGCAGCACAGGGCGAACCGCCTCCCACTGCGCGTTGTTCAGATCGGTGTTGCGAGGTTGCCGTGCAAGAGGATTCCGCCCTTCCCGTTCGATTGTCACTCCATTCATTAAATATTCCTTTACGTTCTGAAATGTCCCTTTCAAGGCAATTTCACATTAACATCGCGCGACTGCCGAGGATGAACAGCCGCCCGCCTGCCCGGTATCTGGCA
Source organism: Pseudomonadota bacterium (assembly GCA_023450535.1). GTDB lineage: Bacteria > Desulfobacterota > Desulfovibrionia > Desulfovibrionales > Desulfovibrionaceae > Mailhella. The sequence goes on from JAEXGX010000175.1 coordinate 8,259, forward strand.
AGACGCAAATGTAATTCACTTGCGCGTCTTCTCCGACAGCAGTTCGCGCAACCACATTCGGCGAGACTCTTTTCCGCGGCATTTTTTACACTTTCTATTTTACTCAACAGAGTATAAAATAACAAGAAAAAATATACTCAAATGAACAGTTGACAAAATACGTCTCTCTGTGCAGGTTACTCATATGAAAAACTTAGCAGAAGAAGCACGAGCCATCCTCCTGGACTACGTGGACAAGGAACATGGCGGAATAAAAAGCCGGGCGGCGAAAGCGCTGGGCATGTCCAACATGACTCTTAACCAATGGCTTGACGGTACGCGGACGCCCAACCTCGAAAAACTGTCCCCTGTTTTTGAAATACTGGGGATCTCTTTTTCCTCTCCGAGCAGAGACGCGGGAAAGGACGTCTGCTTTGTGAACTCCAAAGTCGTTCCCGCCGGAGAGTACGCCGAAGCTCCGCAGGCCGAAGACTACATGGCCGCGCCCCTGGTCGGAGAAGTCGGGGCCGGTCCGGGCTATATCCCGCAGGAAGACATCAAGAGCTGGTTCCTCGTGTACAAGAATCTTCCGGCGGTACGCTACCGGCGTAATCTCATCGCTGTGGAAATCGGCAGACATTCAACATCCATGCAGCCGACTCTCAACCCCGGCGACATCGTGCTGGTAGACAGGGATGACCGCAATATTCAGCGGGCCGGGCACATGATGCTGGTGCTGGACCCGGACGGCGCGGGCATGATCAAACGCGTGGCCGTGGAAGACCTCAAGGACGGCGACAGCCGCATCACCTATTACAGCGACAACGCCGTGAGCAATCCTCCAAAGGTTTACAGCCTGCACCGGGATTTTTGCGGAGACTGGGACAAAACCATTGTGGGGCGGGTGATCTGGGCCTGGGCGGACGTGAGCGAAAAATAGCCTCTCCATACG
>JAEXGX010000195.1 GCA_023450535.1 Pseudomonadota bacterium
CCACAATAAGCCGGAAATTGCTAACGAGTTCCCGCGTGGAACCCACCGGTGTATAGGTTTTGTCGCTGAGAGCCTGGAGCAGTTTCGACTGGGCGCGCGGAGAAAGTTCTGCGATTTCGTCAAGAAAGAGCGTGCCCTGATCCGCCTTGGTCAAAAAACCTTCAGTGTCGCGGATTGCGCCTGTGAATGCTCCTTTGACATGCCCGAAAAAGTTGCTTTCAAAGAGTTCGTCCGGAATGGCACCGCAGTTGACATAAATGAAAGGGCCGTCCGCTTTTGCGCTGAGCTGGTGAACCAGACGCGCGGCAAGACTTTTACCCGTACCGGTTTCTCCATAGATGGAAACGGTAACCAGAGAGAGGGCTGCTCTGAGCAGATTTTCCATGGTTTGCCCCATGACGGCGGAACGTCCCGCGAACATGGTCAGCAGTTCCTGATAGGACTGGTGGCGCTCTTTTCTCTGGGCTGCAAAGACCCCTTCAAGCAGAAAATCCCGTTCCTTTTCCGCTGTTATGTCCCGGACCAGAGAAAAATTGGTTCTTTTTCCGTTGACCCGGATGATGTTGGGCCAGGACTGCGTCCAGACTTTTTTTCCTTCCCTCGTCCGCTGCGGCCAGTGCAGAACGGTATGTGCGCTGCTCGCTTCGGTCAGTGAATTGATGGTTCTTTCATGATCGCGGGCAGCGGCATCTTCCATGCTCAGAAAGACGGAGGTGCCCATGAGTTCTTCCTGAAGGGTGGTAGAAGAATATATTTCGTCAATAAGAGGGCGGGACAGATAGAGGTTGAGTTCGTGCTGGTTGACGCCGAACCATGCATCCCCGTTGCGGTCAAGGCAGTTCAGGAGCCGGAAGAGATCCAGCGAGGGAGAACGGGTGAAGTCGTAACTCGGGAAATCGGCCCATGCGTAATAGGTGAAGGTTTTCCTTTCTTTCTCGTCTGTTCCCCGGCCATAAAGCAGAAGAGTAGGGAATGCATCCGGCACTTCGGCCGGAGGAGCAAGACAGACGGCGCACGCGTCGTCCGTCCGGCTGAGGAGCAGTGCTTCGGGATGGTGTATTTTGTGTGCGGCTCCGGTGCAAGAGGAAAGCCGCGCTATTATGTCCCGTGCTCTCGGGTCGGCGAATATCCTCATTCCCTCGGCACGGCCCATAACCTCTTTCTCCTCAATTCCCAGGGCGTCTTCAGCGTGGTGGTTCCACCAGACGACGGCCCGGTTTTCGTTCATAACGCAGGCGGGGATGAAGCAGAGAGCAAAATGTGCCTGGAGAAAGCGGCCGAGGGCGGGAGCCTGCAGCTTCCGTGAGAACGGCGTTGTCGTGAATTCTCGCATTATTCAGATATATATTGTTATAGTAGAGGATGCAATATTGGGGCTTGCGCACGGCAGGAGGTGCACATAACATGTGTACCCATACGCAAGGAGCCTTTGATGTTTGACGATATGCGACGCTTTGAAACCCGCGCCTTTCTGCTTCTGCTGGCGGTGGCCACCGTATTGTTCGGCTGGCTTCTTCTACCCTTTTTCGACGTGCTGTTCTGGGCCGTGGTCATTGGCGTGCTGTTTTCTCCGATTAATATTTTCCTGCGTGACCGGCGGGGCCTGGGGCCGAATATTGCTTCGGCTCTGACCGTGTTGCTTTGCCTGTTTGTGATCATTTTGCCTCTGGCCTGGATACTGTATTCCTGCCTGAGCGAAGGCGCGGCGCTGTATGCCCGGCTGGCTTCCGGGTCAAACAGTCTGGCTGACGCGGTGGATCGTCTGCGTGAAGCCTTTCCCGGCGCGCAGGAATGGCTGGCCCGGTACGGGTATGATGCGGCGCGGGTCAAGGCCGAATTGTCCAGGCTGGCGCTTTCTCTGGGCGGGCTGATTGCGAAAAACACCGTGGCCTTCGGCGGCGGGGCGGCCCATTTCCTCACCAATCTCGCTCTGGTGCTGTATATCTCCTTCTTTCTTGTGCGCGATGGAGAGCGCCTCAAGAAATTGCTGATCCGGGCACTGCCTTTTGGGGATCACCGTGAGGAACGGCTGTTCCGCAAGTTCGCCGGGGTGATGCGGGCCACGGTAAAGGGGAGCCTGCTTGTGGCCATGGCGCAGGGCGCACTGGGCGGCCTGATCTTCTGGGCGCTGGATATCCGCGCCGCCGTGCTGTGGGGGGTGGTGATGACGCTGCTTTCCCTCATCCCTGTGGTGGGTGCGGCGCTGGTCTGGGGGCCGACGGCACTGTATCTGCTGGCCACAGGGTTTTACTGGCAGGGCGGCATTCTGATCGCCTACGGCGCGTGCGTCATCGGGCTGGCGGACAACCTGCTGCGGCCCGTGCTGGTAGGGCGCGACACCAAGCTTCCAGACTTTATGGTGTTGTTGTCCACGCTGGGCGGCTTTATGATGTTCGGCATGGACGGCTTTGTCACCGGACCCACGCTGGCGGTGCTCTTTGTCACCGTGTGGCAGATTTTTATGGAAGAATGTGGGACAGACAGTTGTGCAGACCTGCACCGGGGAGAGGCGCACGGAGAAAGCCCTGTAGAGCCAGCCGTGCCTGCTGCTCCTGAACGCAGCATTCCGCTGTGCGCGGCGGGAGAAGAGGCAAATGAGGCGGGCGGCGGGAACAAGCGCGGACAAGACACATGCGCCCGTGTACCCGGCGCTGAAAGGAATGGCTGATGCCCATTTTTGTGAACTATGCGGCACCATGCCGTAATCCGCGCCGCCTGATCGCCGCCTGCGGAGTGGCGCGTCCTTCCAGCGATAGAGGGGAAGCGGCCTTTCTGCGCAAGCTGACGGAAATTCCTCCTTCCGGCCTGAACACGCTGTTTCTGGTGGTGGGCGGCTTTATGGACGGTCTGAAGGGTTACGCGAGGGGGATTGCGGAGAATTTGCCACATGACATGGCCACTCGTTGTGACGTGTTCTACCGGGAGCACGACGAGGCCCGCCGCGCGCTGGATATCATCAAACTATACGCCATGCGGGGCAAGAAGCTGATCCTTGTGGGCCACAGCTGGGGTGCAAGCTCACTGGTGCTGGACGCCGTGGCTCGGGTGCGCGTTCCCGTGGCCCTTCTGGTGACGCTGGACCCGGTGGATTGGCGCGATCCGCCCGCCGTAATGCCACATGTGGCGCGTTGGGTGAATATTTATGTGAACTATGCCGAAGCCCCCTGGGCGAACAAGGGAAATATGGCCGCGCGCATCGGCCGGGCTTGGGAGGCTTTGCCCTGCGCGGATGTGAACCGTGCCTATTCCGCTCGTAAACATTCCCGCGCCCTGGACATGTTCCGGGAAGGCGCACTGGATGAGGCGCGGAGGGTGTTGGAGTGAAGCAGGGGAAAAAATGCCGAATTCACGCGCGCTCCGGCCGCTTTTGGACGGATACCACGCTCCATGGCAGAAGAAACACGGCGCAACTTGACTGCCCGTGTCCACAGCGGCCCGCAACATTGACGGCATTTTCCTTGGCCGGGGCTATATTTTCCTCCAAAGCCACCGGCCATTCTGCGAATCTCTTTTATCATTTTTCCCCAATAAAAATTCATACATGACAGCGGAGTTGTTATGTCCGCCTTTTCAAGTATTTTCTGAGTGTAGTTATTTGCGCGGAATAATAGGATTATACTGTTTGTGTGCTCTGTGAGATTGTTACTTCCATGAGACAATTGGCCCAGTTGAAACGCTTTTGCATCATCGTCAAGCTATCTCCCTCCCGAATCATTCTTGCCGTACCGATCAACAGAAATCCTGCTCCGGGTCCGTATTTGCCCATTATTTCCTTGCTCCCGATGACCATTTTCACATGATTGTTTTGGGCAAGATTGTTCTGCGTTGTTTGCATTCCCATAACGGGGATAAGAAGTTTGTCGTCTTCAGTTTTTGTGATACAGGTATACCATTTTTTTTATTTTTAATATTATTTCTATTGTTTTTGTCGTTATATATTGTTTATTGGTGTAATTTTTAAAACTATTACATATTTTCATTCCGTTTTGGTAATGCGTTTGTAATTTCTCTTTTAGTCAGCAAGCGAAAGTTTTCCCAACATAAAGTTGATAAAAGCACCAGCCTGCGGGGACAGGTATTTGTTCTTCTTGCGTACGATGCCGTAACAAAGATCGTCCAGAAGGTGTGAGATGGGGTGAGCTTTGAGCCTGCTGTCTTCTAGTGAGTCGAAGATAAATTTTTCAAGGATGCCCGCACCCTGCCCGATGGCTATGTAGCTGATGAGCTGTTCGTAGTAGGGCACGCGGATGACGGGTTCAAAAGGGCGGTTGCGGCTGAGAAAAAAATTGTCCACATTTTTGTGAATGAGGCAGCTTTCGGAAAAACCGATGAACGGCAGGTTCAGGACTTCTTCTTCCGTGACGGGACTTGAGAGCATCCAGGGGTTGCCGCCGGGGACAATGAGTTCCACAGAGCTTCGGAACAGATCGCTGTAGCTGAAAGACCCAGGTATCATGCCGGTGTCAGCCATAATGCCGAAATCTACTTCTCCCGAGCTGACCAGGTGCTGTATCATGGAGGTCATGCCCGAATTGATGGTGAAGGTTACCTGCGGGTAACGGGCACGAAATTCGGCCACATACGGGGGCAGATAGCAGGAACTGACCTGGCTCAGGCAGGCAATGCCGATGTTGCCGTTGAACATGCTGGCGTCGTTGCCGATATTGGTCTGGATATCTTCCACGATATCGAAAAGCTGAAGGCATTTCTGATAGAGCTGCAAGCCCGCCGGGCTGAGCAGCATCCCTTTGCCCGCCCGCTGGAAAAGCGAGGTGTTCAGCGTCTCTTCCAGCTTCTTTATTTGTATGCTCACTGTGGACTGGTTGCGGTTCATGATGCGCGCTGCCGCAGTGACGTTCTTGGTTTGAGCTACATAATAAAACCCGCGGATCAACTGGAGAAAGTCGCCATTTATTTCCTTCAGCATAATGTACCCTTCTTATCTGAAAAATCGTCGCACGGTTTGCGTGGCACGCTCAGCAGAAATGGCAGAGCGGCAAGGCAATTGAGGAGAATGAAGGCCAAAGCGATGTCATGTGGATTGCAGGCCGGGAAATAGCGCTCGCCGCAGGATATGATGCCGCCGTAGACAAACTGGAGCAGCGCGGCCCACAAGGGGAAGGTCATGTTGACGATACCCACGGCCGTGCCGGACATGGACGGAGGGTAATTGTCTTTCATCATGGAATAGGTGATGGGGCCTATGGCCGAAGAACAGGCGGCAAAGACTGCTGCGGCCAGAGTAATCACGGGCACGGGAAGCCTGGCGGCTCCGAATACGAGCAGGCTCAGGCTGGCACAGGCCAGAAGCGTGCAGAATACGAGTATGGTTTTCAGATTTTTGAAAACTGTGCCTGTAAGCGCGCCAAGCCCGATGAACCAGACCATGATGCCCAGTGAGATGCCGGAAACGACGCTGCTTGCCGTCGTTTTACTTAGGCCGAGCCCTTGCATGAGATAGGGCCCCCACCACAGTGTGGACATACAGTATGAAGCTCCGCAGATCAGCATATACCAAATGCCAAGCGTCCGGAATATTTTTGATTTGAACACCATGTACGCCGCAGCTCCCAGTTCGGGCAGCGTCATGCTTTGCTGTGGCGTTGCTTGCTGTTTTCTGCCCGGGATGATCAGCAGAAGAAGCAGCGCCAGAACCAGACTGAAAACGCCGAAGCCCGCCATCGAGGTTCGCCACCCGAAATGCTCGCTGAGTGCATGGAGCGGCGGCGCGGCCAGGATGCCGCCCAGCCCGGCCATACTGAGAATGAATGAGGAGATGCGCACGAACATTGAAGGCGGACACCATTCAGCCAGAACGGTGATAATGGGAACTGTCACGGCAAGTCCTATGCCGGTGAGAAAACGTGAAAAAAACACGCCGTCCATGGAGTGGGTGAGTGAAAACCATATCGTGCCCAGCCCGGCGATAACGCTCAGGCAGGCCAGCACCCGGCGTCCGCCGAGCAGGTCTGAAAGCAACCCGGAAGGAAGTTGCATCGCGCCGTAGGCCAGCATGGCGGCGCTGCTGAAAATCCCCAGCTCTGGCGGGGAAATCCGGAAGTCGGCCAGCAGATCCACGGACAGAATGGTGGGCGTGACGCGGTGGAAGTAACTCATGATGTACACAATGGCGCAAAGGGCGATGATGAGGGCGAGCCGGTGTTTTTTCATGGTGATCCGGAAGACAGTATTATTACACTATGGTATAATTATGGGGGTTCGGGGGGAGATTATCTCCCCCGATTTTCCTCTGTCATGTTCAGATGTTGTGCGCCAGGGCAAAGGCGCTGTGGATGGCGTCCATCATTTTACCTGCATGCAGGCAGTCGCCCACGGCATCAAAGGGTATTCCCGCCAGTCTCAGTTCTTCGCACAGACGGTCGACCGGTTTGTAGCCCACAGCCACGACAAGGCTGTCAAAGCCGCAGAGCGTTTTTTCATCGTGCGGTGTTTTCAGCAGTACGTCGCCGTTATCATGGATGGCCTTCAGTTCCGTATTCACAAGGAGAGTGACCCCGTAGCCGTTCAAGCGCTCAAAGAGCCAGCGCCGGTTGCTGTCCTGCATGTCCGCCGCCGCTTCGGGGCGTATTTCCACGATGGTGACGTCACAGCCCTGTTTGGCAAGGAATTCGGCAGTCTCGCATCCAATCAGGCCGCCGCCGAGTATCAGAATCTTTTTTCCGGGCTTGACGGAGCCGCTGAGCAGGCTCTCAGCCGTGTGCATCAGCGGGCTGGACGCGCAGAATGCGGGAATAACAGGTGCACTGCCCGTGGCG
>JAEXGX010000206.1 GCA_023450535.1 Pseudomonadota bacterium
GTACATAGCCGTGCGGATCTTCCCCCGGCACGGGGCGGACTTCCTCTGTCCGGGCGGGCAGAATGCGGAAATCAAGCCCCTGATCGCGCAGGAAATCCTGGCGGCGCGGCGAGGAAGAGGCCAACACCAAAGGGCGCGCCTGAAGAAATGGACAACGCATCGGAGAGGGTGTCCCGGTTTGGGGAGAGCGATATTCCATGATTGAAAAAACTACGCCGGGCAGCGGGGATTGTCCAGAGCGAAACCATGCGGAACGGAGTCCGGCAAAATTGCGCCTGGCGGAAGGGTGGCGGAGATTGTGACGACTCTTTCTTGCTCCTGGGCAGTCCCGTCCTGGGTGAAACCCGGCACTGTGGCGGAAAACGCCCGTTTTCTGGCGGGGCGTGTGCCGGAACTGGGTTTGTGCCTGTTTGAGGCGGAGAGTTCGGCTCATATGCCGGAGAGTGAGCTTCCGCGCGAGCTGGCCGGCCTTCCCTTGCGCTGGCACGCACATTTGCCCTCGGATTTGCCGGGGCAGCGCGCTCTTGCCTCCGAACCGGGCGGAGCTCGGGCACAGGGTGAACGGGCGGCGGAACTGGCCCTTGCGGTGTGGCGGCGGGTGGCTTTTTTGCATCCCCGTTTCGGCGTGTTGCATTTGCCCGCCCCTCAGGAGGGGAATGAAGCGGAGGGAACAGCATGCGCGGCGTCATGGCTGGAAGCATTTTTTCGCGTCTGGCGGGAGTCTGGAGGACGCCCTCAGGACATCGCGCTGGAGAACGTGCGGGGCGCGCCGTTCCGCCTGCTTGACGCATCATGCGGAGCGGACGATGCGTCGCTGTGTCTGGACATGGCGCACACTCTGGCTTATGGGCAAGAAGGGGACAGCGTGCATCCGGAATTTCTGAAACGGGTGAAGCTGCTCCACTGGTCCGCTCCCGGCCCATCCGGGGCGGACGGTGTGCCGTGCGACCGGCATCTGCCCCTTGTGTGTCTTACGCCCGGCCAGAAGGACTGGCTACTGTGCTTCTGGGCGCGGGGGGCGCTTCCGTTGCTTTCGACGGATGTGACGCATCTGGTTGAGGTATTCGACTGGGACGGCATTCTGCTTTCCCTGCCAGAGCTGGAGGAAATTTTCGGCCATGCCTGAATGGGAAAGGCCGGGAGCGAAAAGGGTGAACATATGGCGTATTTTCGCAAGCTTTCGTCACGTCTGACCGAATTGCAGGCACTGCTCAACCGGGACGATAACTGGATGGTGCTGATCAACGCCGACCCTGACGCGATTGCCGGGGCCTTTGCCTTTCAGCGGCTGATCAGCAAACGCGTGCACAGTGTGACCATCGGCCGCATCAACGAAGTGACGCGGCCGGACAATCTGGCCATGCTGCGCTATCTGGGGGTTCCCGTGGTCAAATGGGAACCTTCGCTCGCGCGGGGCTTTCAGCGCTTCGCCATTGTGGATTCACAGCCTCACCACAACCCGGCGTTCGGGGATGTGAATTTTTCTGTCATCATCGATCATCATCCCAAGCCTGCCACTCCAGATCCCGCTCCGTTCAAGGAAATCCGTCCAGATATAGGCTCCACCAGCACGCTTATGACCGAGTTTTTGTACAACGCGAGATTGCGGCCCGGCAGACGGCTGGCCACGGCGCTTCAATACGGTATCCGCACAGATACCAACACCTTTGGGCGCAACAGCACGGAAGTGGATATCCGTGCGTATCATTATCTGACTCGTTTTGCCGACCCCACGCTGCTCACCCGGATTATGCGCAGTGAATACCTGCCGGAATGGCTGCCCTATTTTTCCCGCGCCTTTGTCAATTTGCGCCCCTGTGCCACAGGAAGTTACACTTGGGTGGGAGAGGCGGAAAGCTCAGACGTTCTGGTTGTGGTGGCCGATTTTTTCCTGCGTGTGCACGGACTGCGCTGGGTAGTGGTGTGCGGGCGCTGCCGCGACACCCTGGTGGCCGTATTTCGCGGCGGGCTGGGGCGTACGGATATGGGGCATATCGCGTCACTGACCTTTGAAGGTTTGGGAACTGGCGGCGGGCATCGCGCTTTGGCCAGAGCCGAGTGCGCCGTGAAGGATGCCGTGGCAGCGACGCCGGGGGAAAAAGAGGATGGCATGAATTTCGACGTGTTTTGTTTCCGCCGGGTCAAAGCTGCAGCATCGCGGCACAGACGGGAAAAATCAGAGACAGGGGAGAGCGAGGTCCCGGTATAGTTGTGAAATTGCACAGGCCGTAGTTTACGAATGCCGAACGATCCTGAACCGACGGAGTCGCGCCGCGTGCGGCGCCTGGAGTGAGGCATGAGGGCGCGTCGGGATTTATTCCCGCGCGCATGTTTACGAATGCCGAACGATCCTATTGACGTGAGACCCGTCTTGCGGAAAAAAGGCCGCACGGGTTTCCCCGTCCGAAATGTTCAGGAGCCGTGCATGGATATTCCTCTTCTTCCCGATATCGCCCGCATGTTCTGTCTCTCCCTTCTGGTGCTGCTGGTCTGTTGCAAGATCCGGCTGCCTTCCATTGTAGGGCTGCTTATTTCCGGCGTTCTTTGCGGCCCCACGGCCTTTGGATTGGTGGAAAATGTGAAGGCTGTCGAGCTTCTCGCCGAAGTGGGCGTGGTCATGCTCATGTTCACCATCGGCCTGGAAATGTCGGGGGCGGAGCTTTCCCGGCTGAAAAAGCCGGTATTTCTTGGTGGAACGGCGCAGGTGGGGGCGACCATTCTCATTTTTACGCCTTTGAGCCTGTCTAGCGGGCACAGCATGACGGAAGGTGTGTTCTTTGGCTGTATCGCTGCGCTGTCTTCCACAGCCATTGTATTGAGTCTGTACCAGCAGAAGGCTCAGTCGGAATCTCCGCAGGGGCGGCTTGCCCTGGCCGTGCTGATTTTTCAGGATCTTGCCATTGTGCCCATGATGCTGCTCATCCCGTTGATGTCCGGCCAGCAGAACGCAGGCGCGGTGGAACTTTTGCTTTCCGGCGCGCGTACCGTGGCCGTGCTGGGGGGCTGCTGGGTTCTGGCCAAGCATGTGCTGCCCCGGCTCATGCTCATGATAGTACGCTCCCGTAGTCAGGAACTGTTGCTTATCGGCACGCTCGGCATTTGCCTCACCATTGCCATTGGCACGGCCTGGCTGGGGCTTTCCCTTTCTCTGGGCGCATTCATGGCCGGGCTTTTGCTGGCGGAATCGGAATACAGTCTGAGCGTGGTGGAAGGCGTTCTGCCGTTCAAGATGATTTTCACCAGTCTTTTCTTCATTTCCATCGGCATGTTGCTGGATGTGGATTTCGCCTTTACCCATGTGGGGCCGATTCTGCTGCTGGCGGTCGCGCTGCTGCTGTTCAAGACACTGGCGGCCCTGGCGGCGATGCTGCTACTGCGTTACCCCTTGCGCATATGCATCATGGCGGCCATGAGCATCAGCCAGATTGGGGAATTTTCCTTTGTATTGGCGCGTAGCGGCGTGGAAGCGGGCCTGTTGGACAGCCTCGGCTATCAGGTATTTCTGGCTTCCAGTATTCTGACCATGGTGGCCACGCCGTTCATGATGGGTGCCGCGCCTGTGGTTGCCGGAAAAATTGCGTCGTTTTTCGGTGGGCGCGGGGGGCATGATTCGGCAGGGGAGAAGGAGTACGGTGCAGCCGGAGAGACAACTGACGAATTGCGCGATCATCTCATGATCATCGGCTTTGGCATCGGCGGCAAGCATCTGGCGCGCACCGCACGTAAGGCAGGCATTCCGTATGTTGTGCTGGAAATGAATCCGGACACGGTCAGCCGTTACCGGGACACTGAACCCATTCATCACGGCGATGCCAGCGACCCCATGACGTTGGAACATTATGGAGTGAAACGCGCCCGTGTTCTGGCCGTGGTCATTTCCGACAGCGCTGCCGTGCGCGGCGTGATCCACAGCGCTCACAAGCTCAACCCTAATCTGAATATCGTGGCCCGGACACGTTTTGTCAGTGAAGATGCCGAATTACGCCAGCTTGGGGCACAGGCCGTGATTTCCGAAGACTTTGAAACATCCATTGAAATCTTTGTCCAGGTGCTTAGCTATTATCTGGTGCCCCAGCAGACCATTACCGGATTTGTCCAGGAAATACGCGGAGAGCATTACCGCATGGCGCGGGATCTAAATTTGCCCGGGCGCAATTTTTCTCTGGAGGACGCCCGACTTTCTGATCATGCCGTTTCCGCCTTGTTGGTGGAACCGGGAGCGGCCGTGACTGGCAAGAGCCTGTTGGAATTGAATCTGCGGCGTCTGCACAATGTGACTGTAGTGGGCATTCTGCGCAAGGGACAGACATTGCCTTCGCCCGGAGGTGAAGACCGGCTGGAAGAAGGGGACACGGTCTACCTTTTCGCCGATGCGGAAAGTTTGGGAAAGGTTACTCCTCTGTTTTTGCCGGAAGCGGATCTGATGAAAGGCGCGGCATAACGCGTGTCACACCCGGCGTTGTTGCCGCCGGGCGTGATAGTTAAGGAACTGCTGATATAGTCAGCTCAGATGTGATGCGTTAGCGGCAGAATTTCTCAACGTAGCGATCCAGACATTCCTGTACCACACCGCGCGCGGTTTCGGCGTTCTGCACATAGTCGATGGCTGTCTTTTTGCCTTCCAGTTCCTTGTATACAGAAAAGAAGTGAGACATTTCATCGAACATGTGCCGGGGCAGATCGCCGATGTCCTGGTACTGGTTGTAGTTGGGATCGCTGAAGGGCAGGGCGATGATTTTTTCGTCCTTGTCGCCGCCGTCTTCCATGCCGATCACTCCGATGGGGTAGCAGCGTACCAGGCAGCGGGGCATAAGCACTTCCGAGCAGAGCACCAGAACGTCAAGAGGGTCTTTGTCCTGAGCATAGGTGCGGGGGATAAAGCCGTAGTTGGCCGGGTAATGCGTGGAGGTATACAGTACGCGATCCATCATCAGCAGACCAGTTTGTTTGTCCAGCTCATATTTGATTTTGCCGCCCTTGGGGATTTCGATGACGGCGCAAAAATCATTAGGGCGGATACGATCCGGGGAAATTTCATGCCAGATATTCATGCGGTTCTCCTTGGTGCAGGTTAACTTTGAACGTATATATTAACCAGGGCGCCCGATTCAGGCCCGCAGGATTGACGCCTGAAGCCGGAGCAGTCCGGAGCGCCCGCGAGTTGGACACTCTATGTCGCGAGGTAACAGGGATCAAGAAAAAAGAAGCATCCGGCAAGGATGCCTGAGGCTGCTGAAAAAGTCAGCAGCCCCCCGGAAGAGGGCATAGCCGGAATTCACTTCCGGCGTTAACTGCCCGAATTCCGTGCCTTTCCGCCCGGCGAGTTTTCTTGAAAATGAGCCGTTGGCGGCGCAAACTCCGCGAAGCGGGGT
>JAEXGX010000230.1 GCA_023450535.1 Pseudomonadota bacterium
GCAGGAAGGTGTAAATCAGGCCGGACAGGATGTAGCCGATACAGGCCAGAAAGGCCCATAGCCGGGGCATGGAAAAAAGCAACACAAAGATCAGCAGTGCGGAAACGAGCGTGCTGAAAGGGTGAGCTTTTACAAAACCGTATTCCTTAAAGGAAAAATAGCGTACGCGGCTGACCATGAGCAATGGCGCGAGGAAGGAAAGCCCAAGCGCCATATGCGGCACCGCGCCGAGCATGAAGTCGGGCAGGTACGGAACAAACAACACAAAGGTGGCAAAGGTGCATCCGCCCGCCGGAATGGGCAGGCCAATGAAAAAACGTTTGGAAGAGGTGGCCGCGCTCACATTGAAGCGGGCCAGCCGCAGTGCTCCGCATGCGGCAAAAAGGAAGGCCGCAGCAAGGCCGAGCCTGCCAAAATGCTGGAGTTGCCAGGTCCAGGCGAGTATGCCCGGCGCTACGCCAAAGGCAATGGCGTCGGCAAGGGAGTCATATTCCACTCCGAACTGGCTGGCCGATCCGGTCAGCCGGGCGACCTTGCCGTCCAGGCCGTCCATGAGAGCACTGAACAGAATTGCCCAGGCCGCGTCGTCGAAATTACCCGCAAAAGCCATGGTAATACTCAAAAAACCGGCAAAAAGGCTGGCTGTGGTGAACAGATTGGGTAGAATATATACCCCGCGAGGAACGGGTTTGTTGGGATCGCGCATAGAATTTACTCCCCGCCGTCGGCGGAGCTTCCGGCAGTCTGCGTGTCGGATCTGCGCGCAAGGACGCTTTGCCCGGCAAGCACAGTCTGACCAATATGAACGGCGCTATCATAGCCTTCAGGCAGATAGAGGTCAACGCGGGAACCGAAGCGGATCATGCCAAAGCGCTGGCCCCGGCCGAGGGTGTCGCCTTGTTCGGCATGGGGAACGATACGCCGGGCGACCAGTCCGGCAATCTGTACGAAGGTCCAGGGGTTTCCTTCGGCATCCGTCACCTGCCAGGAGCAACGCTCGTTGTGTTCGGAAGCCTTGTCAAAAGACGCGTTGATGAATTTACCAGGATGATAGCGCAGTTCTGTAACCGTGCCTGCCACAGGACTGCGGTTTACATGTACATTGAACACATTCATGAATACGGAAATACAGGTACGTTCTTTGCCGTCAAAAGGATCCGGGCGTTTTTCGATCTTGATAATCTTGCCGTCGGCAGGGCTGACGGCAAGGCCGCCCGCATGTGGGATGACCCGCTCGGGGTCGCGAAAAAAGTGCAGGGTGAAGAAAAAGAAGAAGAGAGCGACGACCGTGGCGATTTCCCAGTCCAGCGCGGCGAAGCACAGAGCGCAGAGCCCGAGCAGGGCGAGCAAGGGAAAGCCTTCAGGGGCGATGGAAGCGGATGCGGGGCGCATAGGTATCTCCAGTGAGTTGAAATGCTTTAATGGGAATCGTGGCGGGAAATGGCGTCGTCCAGCGCGCGGAACGCCGCCTCCGGCAAGGGGAAGCCCGTCCAGAGGGTAAATTGCGCGCCACCCTGGTTGGCGAACATGTCGCGGCCATTGAGTGTAGTCCACCCGGCAGCTTCCGCAGCGTCCAGAAAAGGCGTGCGGAAGTAGACGAGATCATAGGCTAAACCGGTTCCTTTGCCGGAAGAAAAGACAGTCATGGGCGTGTCGCCTGCCAGCCCGGCGGGGGTGGTGTTGACAATGAGATCGGCCTGGGCTTCGTGCCGGGCGTCCCACGGCAGTACGCGAACTTCAGGAAGCGGCGCGGTGCGCGGCTTGTGCTCGTCCTTCAGCGGACGGACACGGGCGGCCAGTTCACGAGCCTGCTCTTCGCGGCGGGCGCAAAGCAGAATTTCACACACACCGGGTAGCTGATACAGGCCGCCAAGCACGGCGCGCGCGGCGCCGCCCGCTCCGAGCACCATGACCCGGGGCATGGCAGGGCGTTGCCAGAGCGGGAACAGAAAACCTTCTATGTCGGTATTGTGTCCCACCAGTTCCGGGCCATCCCAATACAGGGTATTGACCGCGCCCACAGATTCCGCCAGGGGGGTGATGCGATCAAGCAGAGGGATAATGGCGCTTTTGTGCGGGATGGTTACGCAAGCGCCCGCGATGGGCAAGATGCGCACGGCTTGCACGAAGTCGCCCAGCCGGTCAGGCGTGATGTGCCAGGGCATGAGCACGGAAGGTATGCCCCAGGCCTGAAAGGCCGTATTGTGGAGGATGGGGCTGAGGCTGTGGGCGACCGGATCGCCGATCACGCCGTACAATTTGTGCGGAAGGAACATGGGGGCCTCGCGGGATTGAGGGTGCCAAAGCACATTAAACAAAAAAACGCGGAGCCGCAATCAGGGGAGGGCCGCATTACAATTCGCCCAGTTCTTCCAGTACGGCGCGCAATTCGTGTTTCCCTGTATCGGACAGAGGTGCTTGCGGCGGAATGGGATCGCCCACGGCGTAACCCTGCATGATCAGCCCGCCCTTGACGCAGGCCGCCAGGTTGTGCGTGGCAAAGATTCGGTTCAGTTTCCAGAGCCGCTGTTGCAGGCGCATGGCTTCATTCCATCGACCGGATGAAGCCAGTTCATACAGTGCTACGCTGCTACGCGGAGCAATACAGGCAGGCCCGGCCATCCAGCCCTTGCCACCGATGAGCATGACTGCTGCAGGGATGTGGGCCGAAGCAGCAAAGACACCCAAACGGTCCCCGCAGGCATTGATGATGGACAGCAGTCTGCCGGTATTGGAAGATGCGTCTTTAATATAACGAATGTTGTCAATTTCAGCTAGGCGGGTGATGAGTGTCAGGCTGAGATCCGTACGCTGAAAGTTGGGATTGGTATACAGCACCACAGGCAGGGAAACGGCATTCGCCACTGCCTTAAAATAGGCGTACACGCCATCTTCAGCCACGGGAAAGTAGGATTCGAATACGGCAAGGATGCCATTGCAGCCCAGGCTTTCCCATGCTCTGGCCTGGCGGACCGCCTCCGCCGTGGTGGTGGCCGCCACGCCCGCAATGACGGGAACGCGGCCTTGCGCAGCCCGAACCACGGTTTCCACCATGATATGTTTCTGCTCCGGTGTGAGATAGGCGAATTCTCCAGTGGAACCGAGCGGCGTCAGACCATGTACGCCGGCCGCAATGAGAGCCTGGCACAGGCGGGCGAGTTCGTCGGCAACAATCCGGCCCGAGGCGTCGACCGGGGAAACGAGGTAGGGAATGACTCCATGAAAGTTTGTCTGCATGGTGGCTCCAGTTCTCCGGGTGAGGGTGCGGAATAAAAGGGGACGGACGGAGCTTATATTGACAGAAAGAGGACGGCAAGACTAACTATTGCAAAGCCCTCCCGGAAGAGGGCATTGCCGGAATTCACTTCCGACAATAACTGCCTGAATTTCGCTTTTCCGGCGCGGATCAGCGTTGAACATTTTCCGCCCGGCTCGAAAATATTTATCTTTTTCATCCCCCTCCCCCCTTGGAGGGGATACCCGTACGGCTGCTGTCCGCCGCTGCGGAGTCAGTCGGCGGATGGAGTCGACTGTGTATTGAAACACTGGGAGCGCGCATGATCATTGTTTTTGGCTCGATCAATATTGATCTCGTTTTTTCCATATCTCGTCTCCCGCTGGAAGGTGAAACGGTGCTTGGCCCCGGTTATGCCATGTTCCACGGCGGCAAGGGTGCCAATCAAGCCGTGGCCGCCGCCCGTTACGGAGCGAGGGTGGAGATGGTCGGTGCGGTGGGGCGGGATGATTTTGGAAGCGCGGCGCTGGAAGCCTTGCGCGGGGATGGTGTGGGAGTTGACTCTGTATGCCGCCTGGACGCTCCCACTGGCTGCGCCGCCATCGGGCTGGACACGGAAGGTCGCAATCAGATTATGGTCGCTTCCGGAGCGAATGCACTGGTATCCGCCGATATGGTATCTACTGAATTGCTTGCCCGGGCTGGAGTGGTGCTGGCCCAGATGGAAGTCCCTTCTGAGGCGGACTGGGAGTTTCTGCGCCGGGCCAAAGCGGCCGGAGCAGTGACTGTATTCAACGCCGCCCCGGTCGGTCCTCTGCCGGAGGACGTGCTTCCCGTTATCGATGTGCTGGCAGTCAATGAGCCGGAATGCCTCGCGGCGGCGCAAGCTGTGGGCGTGGCAGGCGACGCCCGTGCCTGTGCGTCAGCTCTGGCCGCTCGTTATGGCATCGACGTGATTACCACGCTCGGTGCGCGTGGAGCGGCGTTATGCCGCCCGGATGGTACGCATCTGCATGTGGAGGGCATGGCGATTTCCCCGGTGGACAGTACCGGCGCAGGAGATACGTTCTGTGGCGTGCTGGCGGCGTGTCTGGATGAAGGTTTGCCGCTGTCCGACGCCATGATGCGGGCTAACGTAGCCGGAGCTCTGTCCTGCCTGCGGCAGGGTGCGCGTAGTGGCATGCCTTCCGTTGTGGAGGTGGAAATTATGCTGGCGGGCAGGACTGAATAGGTAGCATGCGCAGAAGAGGGTGAATAATTATTTGAAAATAATGACTTTCATTTTACATGTTACCCTTTCTTTTTTATTTTTGATGGGTTTCGGCCGTCATTGGAGTAGCTTATCCTTGAAATCACTATCGCCGGGGCACTATGTTCCGACCCGCAGGTTTCACGCCTGAAGCCAAAGCTCTACACCGCAAGTGAATTGCGGCTCCTCCAAAATGGCGGAGTTTCGCGCCCCGCTCGATTCTGGCGAGCATTTCAATGTTGAAATGCTCTGAATGACGTGAGCTGATATAAAAAAATGTTAACATGAAGCAAACAGAGAAATGATATGTCCAAAATTACTATATATTGTGATGATAATATGAATGTGCTAAGGAAAATTTCTTCTGAAAGTATTGATATGATTTATATTGATCCTCCTTTTAATACAGGAAAGGTTCAGCAGCGCACTCAAATAAAAACAGTTCGTGATAAGGAAGGCGACCGTGTAGGTTTTAAAGATATGCGTTACAAGACAGTTAAACTGGATACAAAGGGATATAATGACAAGTTTGATGATTTTTTAGGTTTTTTGCGTCCACGTTTGGAAGAAGCATACAGGATTCTGAAAAGTAGCGGTTCTCTTTTTTTTCATCTTGACTACAGAGAAATTCATTATTGCAAAATTATGCTGGACGAAATTTTTGGGAGAGCTTCCTTTATTAATGAAATCATATGGGCCTATGACTATGGGGCGCGGTCAAAAAAGAAATGGTCTGCCAAACATGATAATATCCTCTGGTATGCTAAGGATCCTGATAATTACACGTTCAACTATGATGAAATGGACAGAATTCCTTATATGGCTCCCGGCCTTGTAGGAAAAGAGAAAGCAGCTCAGGGGAAAACGCCTACAGATGTTTGGTGGCATACAATTGTAAGCCCCAATGGTAAGGAAAAAACAGGGTATGCCACTCAA
>JAEXGX010000233.1 GCA_023450535.1 Pseudomonadota bacterium
CGTTTCCGAAACAGGAGCGCCCATCACAGAAACTCAAGCTCCCTTGACTATGAGTGCCCCTGTAAACGCCGATTCCAAAGGCGAAACGCGGCAAGACGGAAAGAGCAACGTTGACGCCGCCGCTTCGGGTAAAGCTTCCGCCCCCCTGAAGGATGCCAAAAACAGCGGCCGTAAAGCCAAAAAACCGAAGAAACCTTCCGCTGCTTCACGAATCGAGCCGGGCCTTGCGGAAAAATGTTTCAATGTGCTCTCCTGGGCCGGTCTGCCAGTGCTGCTGGTTTTGGTGGCGCTGGTGGTCTTTCAGGAATTCTTCGCGCCGCGCGCCCTGTGGCTTTTTGACGAAGTCCGCGCCGCCGATGTGTACATGCGCTTTCTCGGCGGCGACCAACTGGCACTGAGCCTCAACGGTGTGCCGTATACAGACATGCCGCCGCTGTACTTCTGGTTTCTCAAGGGCCTGGACCACCTCCCCCAGGTGGATCAGCCTCTGCTTTTCTTTCTTGGCACGGCCCTTTCCGCCATGCTGTTTATCAGCGCGATCTGGCTGCTGGCCCGCGCCACGGGTCATGACCGCCGGACGGCCTTCGCCGCCGGTCTGCTGGCGCTGACCTCCTTCTTCGTCATGGGGCTGGCCCAGTCTCCGAATGCAGATCTGTTGTTCGCCGCAGTCATTGCCCTTTCTCTGGCCTGTTTTTACCGGGGCTGGATCAAGGCTAAAGCGCCCCTCTGGCTTACCCTGGGCTTTTTGCTCACCGGAGCGGCTGTCTTGATCAAGGGGCCGCTGGCGCTGGCCTTCCCCATGCTCGCCAGTGTGCTGTTCCTGTTCTGGCGCGGCACGCCCGGCCGCCTCAACGGCCGGGACGGTTTGTTCGGCTTTTTGCTCATGCTCCTCCTGATCGGAGCGTGGCTGGTCATGCTCTATGCTGCCGGGCAGACCGACTATATTGTGGACATTTTCCAGCGCCAGCTTACCGGCCGCATCTTCGATGCCGGTGAAATGGCCATGCCCTGGTGGTTCTATCTCGCCGGCCTGCCGCTGGTCTGCCTGCCCTGGGTTCTGCTCCTGCTGTTCGTGAACTGGTGGGGCGCGCTCAAGGGCGCACCTGCCGCATGGCGTACCCGTAGGGAAAACGGCGGTTCTTCCTGGCTATGGATCTCTCTGGTCGCCGGGGTAGTGCTGCTGTCCGCGCTCAGCGCCAAATCCCTTACTGCCCTGCTTCCGTTACTGGCTCCGCTGGCTGTGCTCGCCGGGCGTTCTCTGCTTCGTCTCACCCCCTTGCGCAGTCGCTTCTACTTCTTCTTTACCGCGCTTCTGTTCCTCCTTCTGGGACTGGTGCTTGTTGCCGCCCATTATCACGCAAAACTTCTCCCCTTGCTCCCTGCTGACTGGAACGCCCGGCTCAGCGAACTCCCCCCTCTGGTTTTTGCCTGGCTTGACGCGGCGAAAAACCTGGTTTGCATGGGGGGCGTGCTGATTATCCTGGCGCTGCTGCTGCTTTTCCTGTGCCGCCGTTCCCTGCCGGGCGGAGCCTTGCTGTTGTGTTCTGTGAGCCTCATCGTGATGAATCTGCCCTTCACCAAAAACGTCGCTCCGTCGCTGGAAAGCGTGTTCAGTCCCCGCCCCCAGGCGGAAATTATGGCCCCGCTGGTACGTGAAGGCTACAAAATCGTGGCATATCGCGTCAGCTCCGGCACATATGCCTATTACCTCAATGAAGCCCTGGCCGGAGACGGCGAACGCCCGGCTCTGACCGTGCCGGACCTTGACGATATGGCTCGGTTACAGGGCCTGTTGGCCGAAAACGACCGCGTCATCGTCGCCATGCCGGAAAAGGAATGGGATGCCTGGAAAGATCGTCCGGCCCACCTCACGGTCATAGCGCGGCAATGGATGGTGGATGAACCCTGCGTACTGGTAAAGCAGGATATGACAACTGCGGGCGAAGAAGAAGCCGTGCCCGCCTCTTCCTCCGCTGCAAGCGATCGCCCCACTGCCTCGGAAGCGCCCGAAGCCAATGGCTCCGCAACGCCCGCGCCGGCAACTCCTGCCTCAGAACAGGCATCCCCCGCTCCAGCCCCGGCTCAGGAAAGCTCTGCACCAGCTCCTGCCGCCCCTGCCACAACCGCAGTGGAGCAAGGCCATACAAAGGACTCAAGCCCCGAAGGGACGGAACCTGCGAACGCGGAAAAGGAAAACATGGAAAAGAACGCCGGGGAAGCGACTTCTCTCTCCCCGGATGTGATACCGGCCGCGACACCGGATGCGACCGCAGGTGAGGTTACAGATGAGGCCGTGACGCCTGCGCCTGACGCGATAAAGGATACCGCACCTGATATCCCTGCTGCTCCTGCAGAAAAACCTTCCGCGCCCGCCGCAGGCGTCACGGAAGAGAGTGCCGCGCAATAGCCGCTTTTCGAAACATTCAAAGGGATCCTCGCCATGCTCTACCTGTGGATTCTCGCCAGTTATGTACTCGGCTCCCTGCCGTTCGGGATCATCATTGCCAAAGGCTGCAAAGGCATTGACCCCCGCACGGCAGGAAGCGGCAACCCCGGAGCCACCAATGTGGCCCGGCTCTGCGGTCTGCCCTGGGGGGCTCTGACCCTGGCTTGCGATCTGCTCAAGGGGCTGATCGCGGTCTGGGTATCCCTCAAGCTCACGCCTGAACCCTGGTTTCATTCCGTCTGCGCCCTGGCCGTGGTAGGGGGGCATATCAAATCCTGCTTTCTCGGCTTCAGGGGGGGCAAGGGCGTAGCAACCACTATTGGCGCACTGATCCCCTTGGGCATCGTCCCCCTGCTTTGTGCCGTGATTTGTTGCCTCGCGGTTATCGCCCTTTCCAGTTACGTTTCTTTGGGATCTCTCACTCTGGTCGCCTCATTGTTGATTTTCTACCCGCTGTTTGACCGCCTTGATCTGTTGCCTCTGGCCGCCGTGCTTACTGCCGTAGTATTCTGGACGCATCGCTCCAATATCGGCCGTTTGCGCAGAGGCGAGGAAAAGAGTTGGCGCAAAAGTAAAAACTAATAAGTTTTAAGTGCAGTAATCTTTAAACCAGAGAAAAAGTTTCCACCGGGCATGATTTTCCCTCTCATCGGATCGACAAGCGATAAAAAAAGCATTATGTTGGAATCAAGTCCAAGAAAAGCATGACTGCTGACGCATTTTGCCCTGCATTCATCAAAAATTCCTTTATGGTTTGAAACCTCCCCCTTCAGGAGGAAAAGCGGACTTGACAAAACGGCAAAGCCGATGAAATCCTTTTTGTAACCCCTCCCTTCAGGGATGGGCAATCCGCCCACCCCCTGGCCGTCGGCTGCGGAGTCAGTCGGCGAGATGGGGACGACTGTGGATTGAAACATGTTGCAAAGGAGAAACTTCATGCACATGGAATTCACC
>JAEXGX010000243.1 GCA_023450535.1 Pseudomonadota bacterium
GTCCAGTGTTCCGCCTCTGGCGTCTACAATATGCCCGTGGTGCATCATCCGCGGGACAAAGCCAGTAAATCGGGGCGAGGAGGGGCGAAAAACCCGTTCGAGCAGATGCTTTGCCTGAGGCCCGGAAATACGGATGACTCCCACGCCGCCCGCGCCGGGAGCCGTGGCCACAGCTGCGATGGTGTCCTCCCCGGCTGGAATACTGCTTGCCGGAATGCCGTTTACGATCACAGCTTGGACAGCTCCTCTTCAATGAGCTTTTTTAAATCATCGGTCAGGCCGGGCGATTGGAGGGCGGTTTCCAACTGCGTTTTGCCTGCGGCCTTGTCGTTCAGATGGTAAATACGCAGAACCGCCAGACTGAAGCGTGCGGACGGATTATCCTGCATGGACAGGGAGCGTTCCAGCGAGTCCGCCGCTTCCGCGTACTTGCCCTGCCGTTCCTTGAGCACGCCGAGGTAGAAGGGCGGGCGGGCGTCGGACGGCGCGGCCACTGCGGCGCGGTTGATAAAGCTTTCCGCTCGTTCCAGATCGCCCCGGCGTATGAACAGATCGGAAAGATCGAGCAGTGCGTCCGGGTCGTTGGGATTGGCCTGCATTTTTTGCATCAGGGCAATCATCGCTGCCTGTTCCGGGTCGTTTTGCATGGCTTCGGCCATGGCGTCCAGGCCCTGTTTCGGAGCGCCGTTTTCCGCAGGGGCGGTCTGGCGTGCCGCTTGCGGCGCGATATTTGTAATCAGCGGGTGATCTTCAAGGCGGTATTTCAGGGAAGCTCCCAACATGGCGATAACGCCGAGTGAAAGCATGATGATCGTGATGCGGGCCGACAGGCCGGGCTTATTCATTATCGTCCTCCGGAGCGGCATTGGCCGCGTGCTGTGCAAGGCGGGTTTCCAACGCGTGCTGTTTGCCGATCAGGAAGTAGAGATAGGCGCCGAATCCGATCCAGAGCGCGGCGTTCGCCGCCATGAGCCAGTGTATCGCGTCCATGAAATTCTCCTGAGGTCGTTGCTGGTGTTATGTTTCAATCTACCGTGTCGGCGGCATAAGTTTATCAAATATGGTTTGAAACCTCCCTCTCAGGGGGGGAAATGGAGTTGACAAATCGGCGGAGCCGATAAACTCTTTTTAGTAACTCCTCTCTGAAAGGAGGGGGACTCCGTACGAGCCCTGCCGCCGGATGTGGAGTCAGTCGGCAGGGGCCGACTGTGGATTGAAACATGTTTGGGCTTAATCTTCACTTGCTTCGCTTTCGGCAATGGCTGCTTTGTCCAGCTCAGCTTCCAGCAGGAACTGGCGGTAACGCAGCGCAATCAGCGCACCCCATATCAGACCGAAGCAGAGTACGGAGGCAATGGCCGCCACGGCCATTTGCGGTTCCAGCCCGCCACCTTTCGCTGCAAAGACCGCCGGATGGATGGAGCGCCACAAGCGGGCGGAAAGAAAGACCAGCGGTACGTCAAGGAAGCCGACAATGGCCACCACCGCGCACATGGAAGCGCGTCTGCCCGGAGGCAGGGGCATGGAGCGCAGGGCAAGATATCCTGCATAGATGAACCACAGCACCAACGTCGTGGTAAGGCGCGGATCCCAGGTCCACCATGTGCCCCAAGAGTGGCGCGCCCAGATGGAGCCGGTAATCAGCGCAAGCGTGGCGCAAACCATGCCCGCTTCTACGGCTACGGCGGAAAGAGCGTCCCATTTCGGACGGCGTGTCTTCAGCCACATCACGCCTGCAGCGCAGGAAAGAAAGAAGCTGACAAAGCTCCACCACGCCACGGGCAGATGAAAATAGAAGATTTTTTGTACTATGCCCATAGATTGTTCTACCGGGGCATACCCATAGATCAGCCATTGGCAGAAGGCCATGAGCAGACCCCCGGCGAGGCCGAGTAAAGCGAATGCGCGCATTAGTCTTCTCCGCTGTAGACAAAGGGAAAAAGCGCCAGCCCTGCGGCCAGAAACACCGCGTCAAAGGCGGCGGCCAGCCCGATCCATCCTTGGGGGCCGCCGGGCAGAGGGTCGGGGTTGAAGCCCGCCGCCCCGAGCTGGATGCCCGCCAGCAGCAA
Source organism: Pseudomonadota bacterium (assembly GCA_023450535.1). Classification (GTDB taxonomy): domain Bacteria; phylum Desulfobacterota; class Desulfovibrionia; order Desulfovibrionales; family Desulfovibrionaceae; genus Mailhella. The sequence goes on from JAEXGX010000243.1 coordinate 2,070, forward strand.
GGGAATCATCAGAGGAAAGAGCACGATGGACAACAGGGATTCTCGCCCCGCCTTGCCCACGGAAAGTGCTCCGAGCAAAGAACCGGAAGCAGCCATGCCCACATCGGTGAGTACAAGGCCGGACAGTGCGGGCACAAGACCTTCCCCGGCGCGCTGGCCGAGAAAAACAAAGGTTGCGGGCAGAAAGACGGCCTGTGCGGCGAGGAGGAGCAGCAGCCCGGCCAGAGCTTTGCCCAGCCAGATGCCCTGAGGCGGAGCAGGCAGGGTCAGCAGGCCGAGGCGTGATCCGTTTTCTTCTTCCAGAGCGTAAAGCATATTGAACACCAGCACCTGGCAAAAGGCCGAGGCCAGCCAGAACATGGTTGCTGCGGCCTGGGGGCTGAGGTGAGCCCCGGCTTCCAGCGAAAGGCTGAACAAAAAGACCAGCAGCAGCCCGAGCAGCAGTGCCTGGGCAAGCCCCGCACTGCGGGCGAGGATAAGCCGCAGATCTTTGGCGCATAGTGCAAGGGCGAGCTTCAGCACGGCGAGCCTCCTTCCTCTGCGGCAAAGGCGGATGCGGGTGCAGAATTTTGTTGAGAGGACGTGGAATTTGCGGAAGCCGCAGAAACGGTGGCGGAGAAGCTTTCTTCCAGGGTCTTTTTGCGCAAGGTCAGCACGCGATCCGCCAGATCGCCGTCTGCATCAAGATCATGACTGATCCAGACCACTGCCGCTCCGCGTGCGCGCGCTTCCTGTACGATATCGCGCAGCAGTGCGCGCGAGGCGACGTCCAGTCCGGTCCCTGGCTCGTCCAGCAGCAGCAGACGGGGCCTGCCGAGCAGTACGCGGGCGAGGTTAAGACGCTGGGCCATGCCCCGCGAGAAAATGCCAGCCCGGTCATGGGCGTGCCGGGCAAGCCCTACCCGCTCCAGTGCGGCGTCCGCCGCTGCATTCCGCTCTGGAACGGAAAGTCCCAGCCCGCGGCCCCAGAACAGCAGATTTTCCCGTGCGCTGAGGCCGGAATAGATGAACGTGGCATGGGCGAGAAAGGCGCTTTCCGCCTCGTCCGTCAGGCGTTCCACCGTGCCGGAATCGGGTTGTCCCAGGCCAGCCATGATGCGCATCAGTGTGGATTTGCCCGCACCGTTGGTTCCGGCCAGCAGGGTTACGCTTCCTGCCCGGAATTCCGCGCTGATTTTCCGGAACAGCACGCGCGGTCCGAATGCCTTGCTCACGCCGCAAAGGCGCAATTGCGTAGCTGATTCAGGAAAAATTGCGGCAGGCATGGACGGCTCGCAATCAGGCATTGCCGGAGGCCGTGCGATCGTGTTCCACAGGACGGCGGCGGCGCAGGCCGAGGAAGGGTGCGAGCACCATGAGCGTGCCGCCTATCCACAACCAGTTGACCAGAGGATGGGCGCTGAGGTGGAGTACGGCCTTGTTGCCTTGTTCCAGACCGAGCAGGGTGGCGTAGAATTCCGTACCAAGAGAAGGGTGGGTTTCGGCTTCGGCAAAGGCTGACTGGTTGAACTTGGCATAGACTCTGCGCTGGGGGCTGACCACGGCGATGTCTTTGCCATCTTTGCTCAGTCGGATTTCGGCCTCCAGAAATTCATATGCGCCGTTACTGCTGCGGCCTTCGTACAGTTCATTCAACGTAGCCGTGTACGGGCCGACCTGCACACTTTCCCCCTTGCCGAGCGAAGCTTCCACTTGGGTGCTGTACGGGCCGGAGAAGGCGATGCCCAGGGCGACAAGGCCCAGGCCGAAGTGCACCAGGGCCGCGGCCAGAGTGGGCCGATTGGCGCGGGTGGAGCGTTCGGCCATCACCAGAACCATACTGAGCAGCGCGGCGATGCTCAGCCCTGCTGCCATGAGCGGTAAGGCATCCCGGATGCCGGATATCCACAATGCCGCTACGGAAGCCGCAAAAGCAGCAGCCACCGCGCCCAGGCGGGGCCAGTCGCGTACGCCGCCTTTCCAGCCCAGCCAGGGGCAGACGGCAAGCAGCGCCATGACCACAGTGAACAGGGGGAGGCAGACCCGGTTGTAGAATTCCTGCGAAAGACCGCTGGAGGTCTTGCCGAAGGCCGCTGTGAGCACCGGCCACAGGGTGGCGACAAGAATGACACAGGCTATGGCGATGAGCATCCAGGCCGTGAGCACCAGAAAACCCTCGCGCGTTTCCAGCCCGCCCAGTTCGGCCGCATTGTCGCGCCCGGCCTGCCAGGAGGCGAAGAGAGAGATAACAAGGGAGGCGAGCACGAAGATGAGCAGAGCCGGGCCGACGCCGCCTTCGCCAAAGGCGTGCACGGAGTTCACCACGTTGCCGCGCACCAGATAGGTGGCGAAAAAGGCGGACACCGTGGTCAGGGCCATAAGGAAGGTGTTGACTCTGTGCAGCTTTTCCCGCCGGGTCTGGAGCAGCCCGGTGTGAATGGCCGCAGTACCGATCAGCCACGGAATGAGCGACGCGTTTTCCACCGGGTCCCAGGCCCAGTAACCGCCCCAGCCCAGCTCCATGTAGGCCCACCAGCCGCCGATGATGATGCCTACAGTGAGAAAGAGCCAGGCCGTCAGCGTGAAGGGCCGGGCTACCTCAAGCCAGGGCTGTTCGCTCCGGTCGATATGCATGGCTTGCGCCAGAGCCAGACAACCGGGAATGACAAACCCGCCGTAACCGAGAAAGAGCAGCGGCGGATGAAGAATCATGCCGGGGTTCTGGAGCAGCGGATTCATGCCGCGCCCGTCCGCCGGAGCAGGAGAGAGCTGAAGGAAGGGGTTGCTCCAGGCGGTGATCAGCAGCGCGAAAAAGCCCATGATGGAAAGATAGAACACCCAGTACCACAGGCGGGTTTCCCCACTGAGGTTTTTGTAGGAGCGGGTGAGCTGGAAGAAGGCGCCGCACAGTGAAACCATGAGCGCCCAGAACAGCATGGAGCCGGGCTGTCCGGCCCAGAAGGCGGTAATTTTATAGAACATGGGCAACAGCAAATCCGTGTAGCTGGCCACATATTCAAGTGTGAAGTCGCTCACGGCCAGAGCATAGAGCAGAATAGCCGAGGCCGCGCTCAGGCTGGCGGCGATGACGAGGTTGGCCTTTTCCAGCCAGCCGAGGTCGGTATGACGGCCCTGCCAGAGCTGGGCGGCCCCCATGCCCGCGCCGCCCAGGGCGCAGAGCAGAGAAAGAAGAAGCAGAACATAGGCGGCAAGGTACATGCGGTCTCCGAAAAGCACTGCGGTGGAGGATACGCCGCGCGGGCGCGGAAAACGCGCTCCGTCTCTCCTGAAGTGTGGAGGAGCGTGCGGGCGCGTTCGGCAAGAATATGGGTGGTCGGTTGAACTGTCCGGCCTAGACGTTGGCCGGCGTTTTGCGGTTTTCCTTCTCATACTTGGAAGGACATTTGGTCATCAGACTTTTGGCGAGAAAGCCGCCGCCGTTCATGCCTCCCTCCACGATGACTTCTGCTCCGGGTTTGAAGGTATCTGGCACTACGCCCGTATAATCTACCCAGAGCACGGTAGAGGGGGTTTCCGCGTCCTGAAGCTGGAAGCGTACTCCCAGGCCGTTCGCGGGACGAGTTATACCGGAATCTGCCACAGTGCCGAACAAGCGCGCGGCTTTCAATTCCTGGTTGGGGACGGCCAGCGCTTCAGAAACATTCAGGAAGTAAACGCTGTTTTCCGACAATCCGGCCCATACCATGTAGCCTACGCCGCCAAGAAAGAGGCAGAAGGCCAGAGCATAAACCGGAAGGGATTTTTTCTTTGCCATGGGGACTCCTTACGGGCGCGGGCAACATAGGCGGCGGAGGAAATCCGGCCTGTGCACCGTGTCGGGCGGCTGTCGCCGTGGGGCATGATTGCAGGAAACGGTGTATGCTAACCGGGTTCAGTTTACTTTGCAAGCAGGAATTATTCCTGATTAGCTGTATTTGCCTGCTCTCTCGCTCGGCTCAGGGCGGCGCGTCGCATTCGGGCGGCTTCGCGCATGTCTGCCACTACGTCGGATTCGTCCACGATCTCTCTTCCGAGTATTTCTTCCAGAATGTCCTCCAGAGAGATTACGCCGGCGAGGCCTCCGTATTCGTCCAGCACGGCGAACAGATGTTGACGCAGTTCCAGGAAATCCGAGAGGACCTTGTCCAGCGTCTGGGATTCCTGCACAAAATGGATGGGCTGCATAATTTCGCCAAGCGTGGGATTGCCGCTGTCCTTGTCCTTGTGCCGGGCTACCTCGCGGCGCAGCACCATGCCCACGATGTCCTCATTGTTTTCTTCATATACCGGAACGCGGCTGAAGTGCCAGAAATTGGTGTTGTTATAAGCCTCGTCCACCGTGGTTGCGGCGGGCAGGGAAAAGACCACCGTGCGCGGGGTCATGACATCGTGTACGCGTTTCTGATCCAGGGCGAGGATGTTGCGGATGGCGGTTTCCTCATAGGGCTGGATCACTCCGGATTGCCGGGAGATTCGGGCCAGCACCCGGATATCGTCTTCCGTGGCTTCCGGCCCCTTGGATTTGGGTGTGATCAGGCGGGTGATCATGCTTCCGGCCCAGGTAATTGGCTTGAGCACCAGGATCAGCACGCGCAGAAAATACACCAGCACCACGGATAGTGGGGCGGAGTAGGCCACGCCCAGGGTCTTGGGCAGGACTTCCCCAAAGATCAGGATGAGTACGGTAAATACGGCGGCGAAGGCGGGCATGTTGGCTTCGCCCAGAGCGCTTGCGGCAAGGGCTCCGGCAATGGATGCCCCGGCGGTGTTGGCCACGGTGTTCAGGGTGAGCACTGCGGTGATCGGTTGATCGATGTTGGAGCGCATCTGGAACAGCAGTGCTCCGGCCCTGGAGCCGCGCTCGCGCAGTTGTTCGATATGGGTCCACTGCACGGAATAGAGCATGGCTTCGGTGGTGGAACAGAGCGCGGAAATACCTGTGGATACGAGCACGGTGATGATAAGTGCGAGCATGGATGCGGCGACGCGTCGCCCCGGTTGTGGTTGGGGGATGCCCGAAACATTTCAGGGCAGTTTAACTTTGAAATCATATTGTTCCGTGCAAAATACTGCGCGGTGCGATTTGACATCACATACGGGAAGATGCGAGTTTGCCGGAAATTCGGCGCAAGCTCAAGCCGTTGCCGGATATTTTTTTGCCGGAAAGGTCCGGCGGGGGAGAGATTGTATGGCGGAAAAGCAGGCGCTGGAAGGAAAGTCCGGACATGGCGGGGGCGTCGCGGCGGCGGCCCGGCTGAGCGGGCGGGCTGAAGCGGATATTGACGATTTCAGCACCAACTGCTTTTTCGCCGCTGCACCGCTGACCGAGCGTCTGATTGGAGAAACTCCGTGGTTTTCCGGTTCCGCGCTGTTGCGTTACCCCGACCCCCGCAATGAACGCTTGCGCGTCATGCTGGCCGCGCGCGAAGGCGTGAATTCGGGCATGGTTGTTGCGGGCAACGGCGCTTCCGAGCTGATTTGGGCCGCGCTTCTGGCCTTGCGCGGCGTGCGGCGGGTTCTCTTTCTGGGCCCGTTATTCGTCCAGTACGCACGGGCCTGCTCGGCTCTCGGCATTGCATTGGAGGGCGTTTCCTGTCTGGAGGAAAATTTTTTCCTGCCGGACGCCGCTGCCCTGGAACGTGTGGCCCGCAGCGCTGCGGACGCGGTGATCGCGTGCAGTCCGAACAACCCAGGCACAGGAACAATCCGCGATTTTTCCCCTTTGCTGGAAGCTGTGGGGCGGCGCGTACTCTTGCTTGACAGCAGTTATCGGGGCTTTTTGCCGGAAGATGCGGCGCGTGTTCACCATTACCCCGAATTGGCGGCGGAAGCGGCGCGAAACGGCGGCGAGCTGGTGCTGCTGGACAGCCTGACCAAGCTGTTTTGCTGTCCGGGGGTGCGTCTCGGTTTTGCCGTGGCCGGGGAAGAGTTTATTGCCCGTATGGACGCGTGCAGACCCTCGTGGTCCGTGAGCGCGGCGGCGGAAGAGGCAGGGCTTGCGTTGCTCGGGCATGAGGAGGAATACCGGGCCCTGCTTCCGGAACTGGGGCGGAATGTGGAGGATGTGGCTGTGCGTCTGGAGAGGAGTGAACTGTTTCGCCGCGTATTGCGCGGGCCGAGTTTTGTCGCCGCAGCGGTGAAAGACGGCGGAGCGGCGAAGATGCAGGAGAGTCTGCTGCGTCGGGAAGGCGTTATGGTCCGGGTGTGCGACAACGTGCCGGGCATGCCGGAAGGGTGGGTGAGAATCCAGGCCCGCCCGGACCGCCATATGCAACGGCTGTACGCGGGGCTGGCTGTTCATTGCCGGGGGAGATAATCTCCCCCGGACCCCCATACTTGTAACATGGTGTCATGATTGGGGGTACAGGGCGTATACGCCCTGCCGAGGGGAGTTTGAGGGGGCGAGAAGCCCTCTCAAGGACTTTTTCAGCAGCCTCACGGCAACGAATGTTGCCGTACAAATCTCCCTCGGCGGGCTCCCCTTACTCAGGGAACCAGTTTTTTGCCAGTTCGGCCAGCACTTCAATATCGCCGCCCGCCGCGACGTTGAGATAGGAACGGAATTCGCGCACCGCTTCCTGACTCATGGGGTTGGCGGCGAAGATTCCCGCGAACATGGCGGAATCGCAGGTGAGCATGGTGCGCGCGGCTTCTTTACGTCGCTCGAAGGACGGCGTGAGAAAGGGCAGCAACTCCGGTTTACGTGAAAGCATGGCAAAATAGGCCAGCGAGGTGATATAGTTCAGCCCCTGGATGGACGCCATGGCGCGGTCGTGGGTTTCCGGCGAGCAGCGGAAGGGACTCCAGCCCATGGACTCGAACAGTTTTTCCACAAGGTGCACGGCCTCGGCATCCCGTTCCGGAAGCGGATCACCGTCTTTCCAGCCGCGTCCTGGTGTGACGGTTACGGCGTAGCGTTCGGCTACAGTTTTGGGCCCGAACAGGGGATGCGTACCGACGACCGGCCCGCTCCAGGCCCGTTCCATAGTCCGTACGGGCAGCACCTTGACCGAGGTGATATCCGCCAGTGCGCAGCCTGCGGGCAGATGGGGCACAACCTTGTGCGCGGTTTCCTCCAGAGCGGCGGCGGGCACGCACAAAAATGCCGCGTTCGCGCCTTCGCAGGCTTGCGCGAGGTTCGCCGCATTCAACGGCAGATCCGCGCCTCGCACCTCGTGTCCTGCTTTTTCCAGGCGGCATTTGAGCATGGCTCCCATGCGCC
>JAEXGX010000172.1 GCA_023450535.1 Pseudomonadota bacterium
GATATCGCCCGCGTAGGGGAGCGCACGCGAAACCATTTGAGGAGCAAGGACTTTTCCTTCATCTTTCAACAACATCACCTGATGCCATATCTGAACGTACAGGAAAACGTACTCTTGCCGTTCATGAACAACGGAAGACCGCTTTCCGCCGAACTGAAGGCCAAAGGCCGCACCGTACTGGAGCGTGTAGGCCTGGGACACAAGCTTTCGGCACGGCCGGGCGAGCTTTCTGGCGGAGAACAGCAGCGCGTAGCCATTGCGCGCGCCCTGGTGCGAAACGCCTCTCTGCTCTTTGCCGATGAACCGACAGGAAGCCTGGATTCTTCCACCGGCTCCGTCATCATGGAGCTGATGCGAGGTCTGAACAGTGACGGGCTTACCGTAATCATGGTCACGCACAACAATGATTACGCCGCACTGGCTGATCGCACTGTCCACATGAAGGACGGCGTATTGCAGGCATAGGGTATGCGCGGGCTATGGAAACGCCCGCCTCCTGCTGAAGGGGGAGCAGGCTGCCAGCGGCAAAGCCCTCACCGTGACGGCAGTCAGCAGTCTTGAAATACAAGCGCAGATTGCAGCTTTGTCGCGCCGTAATGCGGCTGATTTTCACGCCTTTTCGCCCGACAGAGTTTGCGCCGCCAGCAACTCGCTTTCAGGAAAACCCGCCGGGAGAAAAACACAGAATTCATGCACTGCTTTGCTGTTTGTTTCAACAATCCGCTTTGCGGCTGAGGGAAATGCCCCTTCGGGGCAAGCTCCGGCCAGATGACGCCAAAATTGAATTCCGGCCATGCCTTCTTACGAACGGGGAAACAATTCCCCCTGTCCACGTTTAATTTTTCTTCATCAAAAATTCCTTTATGGTTTGAAACCTCCCCCTTCAGGGGAAAAAGCGTACTTGACAAAACGGCAAAGCCGATGAAATCCGTTTTTATACCCCCTTCCTTCAGGGAGAGGCAATCCGCACGACCCCTATCCGTCGGCTGCGGAGTCAGTCGGCGAGATGGGGGCGACTGTGGATTGAAACATTCTTTGTGTAATTTGCGAAACAATCAAATCGATCGTAATAAAAAACATAACTATGTGTTTTTTATTGTTTTTTATAATATTGCAATGTCTATTCCATTTGCTTATTATCTTTGGCCAGTGAAGGAAAAGTAATAGGAAAAATATTTTTCTTCACACACGTTTTCCATAAGGGGACAGCGACGTTGATCACTGTTCCCTTATGGTTGTCTGGCATGGCCCCGTTTGCGTCCCCGGAGAACTATGCGGAATACGTGACCTCTGCCGGTTTTTGGCCGATTGCCAAAAACCTTTACGGGACACGGATCCGTGCTTCACACCTCCGTTGTCCTCTTTTGCCCTGTCTGGGCTGATTTGCGCCGAGTAAAGCATAGCAGCGTGCTTTACGCAGGAGATACACAGGAGGCTTGCATGAGAAGAATAAGCTCTACCTTTATGGGGAACGCTTTCTCCCCTTTTTTGATGCCCGTTGTTCTTGCGACAACACTCGTTTTTTCACTCCCCCCCGCTTCAGCGGAGGGAGCTTCCGCAAAAAAAGACTCTGTCAGTGTCAGGGAAACCATGGAGGCAGTGCTTAAAAATTACGCAGGGCTGGCCTCCCTGCAGGAAAATCGCGAAGCGGTCCGCCACGAAGTCACCCGCGCCAAAGCGGGCTGGGGGCCGCGCGTAGACGCCGAAGCCCATATCGGCGTAGGCTCTCTGAGCAACTCCACAACTCGCGCGCTGGATGTAGACAACCAATTTGATCATTTCAGCGGAGCCAGCCTTACCGTCACTCAGCCGTTGTGGGACGGCTTTGCCACCCGCAGCCGGGTGCGTAATGCACAGGCTACTCTGGATTCCATGCAGGAACGCCTGTTCGACAACGCTACGACGCTTTCCCTTGATGGACTCATCGCGCATCTTGACGTCATCCGTAACCGCGAACTGGTGCGCCTGGCGAAAAAGAACGTGGCGCAGCACGAAAAAATTCTGACCGACACCCGCAACCGGGAGCAACTCGGAGCGGACAGCATGGCGGAAGTTACGCATACCCAGGGCCGTCTGTCCCGCGCGTTGTCCACCCTTGCCCAGGCCGAACTCTCCCTTGAAGAAGCCGAACGGAACTATCAGAGATTGACCGGATTCCGTGCGCCCGCACGCCTTGAACCCGTGCGTATGCCCGAAAGCATGTATGACGGCCCGACCGCCATCATGGCCCAGGCGGAAAAGACCAACCCCAAGTTGGCCGCCTATGTGGACGACATCCGTGCAGCCCAGGCCAACAAAGAGCTGGCAGAGGCGGCCCGCCAGCCCACCATCAACCTTCAGGCCGGCCCACAGACCACGCATCGCGGAGGCCCGGCGGATCTTGACACTGACAGCATGGATATCCGTCTTGCCATGTCATGGAATCTGTTCCGCAGTGGTGCGGATATCGCCGAAGAAAAAGCGGCCATGGCCCGTGTGCGCCAGGCACGTCTGACCCTGCAAAACCTTCAGGACGACCTGGGGCAGGAAATCGACAACGACTGGAATTCATGGCTCACGGCACAGAGACTGGCCGCCACCTACAAAGAAGCTGTACGCTTCAATACCCTCACGCGCGACGCCTATCTTGAACAGTTTGTACTCGGAGAGCGCAGTCTTCTGGACATTCTTGACGCGGAAAACGAACTTTACAATTCGGAAACAGAACTTTTGACCGCTCAAAATAATATCATTGTTGGCGCGTGGCGTATTTATGCCGTCACGGGACGACTGCTGCCCATCTGGCGCATTCAGGGATGGGAGATGTATGAACCTGTCCATCACCGCGATGCCCGCAAATTGGACAAGGCACCTCTCCCCTTGCCCGGTTCGACACACAGGCATAACCTGATGATTCCGGAGGCGGATCGTGACACAAACCCCGGGCGCTACCCGAAATAGTTCCGACAACTCGCACGAGGCGCGGCGAAACGCTACGGAAGGGCAAGTATCCGTAGCGCCGCTTGCGCCGTCCGATGTGGACTTCATGCCGCCCCTGTTGCGCAGTCTGGCAACCCTGCTGCGCCTCAAGGGGCGTAATGTATCCGCGCGCTCACTCATGGCGGGGCTGGCCGGAGCGAGCCGCGTCACTCCGGCAGCTTGCCTGCGTGCGGCGGAAAACGTCGGACTGCGCGGACGTATCCTGTATAGAGAGACGCTGGACAACATTTCCCCCCTCACATTGCCCTGCGTACTGCTGCTCCAGCATGATCGTTCCTGTGTGCTGCTTTCACTCACGGCCGACATCGCAGAAGTTATCTTCCCCGAAGACGGCGAAGCCATACGCGCCGTGCCCGTAAAGGAACTTGGGGACGAATACTCCGGGTACGCGCTGTTCGCCTCC
>JAEXGX010000335.1 GCA_023450535.1 Pseudomonadota bacterium
AAATTTCCACAATGCCTATGGTCACTACCAGCAGATAATCGCCGCGCAGGTGAATGATGGGCCGCGCAACCACCAGGGCGAAAAGCGCGGCGGCAGCGCCCGCCACAGGCAGCAACCAGAGCACCGGAATGCCGAAACGGGTGTTCAGAATGGCGTGACATACGCGCCCACGGCGTAGAACGCCGCATGCCCCATATTGAAGATTCCGGTCTGGCCAAGAATGACATTGAGCGAAAGTGAAAGCATTACCCCAAGGCCGATGCTGACAAACACGTCAATCCAGTACAGGTTCATAACCTGCGGCAGTGCGGCCATAAGTGCAACTACCAGCAGCACGGCCAGAATACGCAACACGGGAGACAGGTGAAATCCGGCCCCGGCATTCACACCTGTTCCTTTGTTCGGCTGGGACAGTCTCATAGCTTTTCGGCCACCCTTTCGCCGAGTATGCCCGTGGGCCGGATAATAAGAATGAGAATGAGCACCAGGAAAGAAAGCGCATCTTTCCAGGCCATGGTCAGATAGGCCGCGCCCAGAGTTTCAATCAGTCCGAGCAGCATGCCACCCAGCATGGCGCCGGGGATATTTCCTATGCCGCCGAGAATGGCGGCGGTAAAGGCCTTGAGCCCGTATGAAAACCCCATATCAAAAGATATCTGCCCATAGGTCAGGCCGACCATAACGCCCGCCACGCCCCCAAGGCCGGGGCCAATAAGAAAGACCAGAGCGATGATGCGATCCACATTGATGCCCATGAGCCGGGCCGCGCCCTGATCAATGGCTGCCGCACGGATGGCCGTGCCCAGGCGGGTGCGGTTGATGAACCAGTACAAGGCCAGCATAAGCAGAACGGATGCCGCGATGATCACGATGCGAATAGCCGGAATGCCCATGCCGAAAAGATGGAGGATCACGTCGGGGCGCATGGCTTCAGGGTAAACGTAATACTTCGCGCCCCAGATCAACATGACCGCGTTCTGAAAAAAAATGGACGCACCCAGCGCGGACACTACGGCGGAGAGCCGCCCTGCCGAGCGCAAAGGTCTGTAGGCCGCGCGTTCCAGCAGCCAGCCAAGCAGCGCCACCATGCCCATGACCATGACGGCCACCAGCGCCACAGCCGCCCAGGCAGGCACTTTGCCCGCCAGCCCCAGACTGACGAAAAGCGTCATGCCGAGGTAAGCCCCGATGGTGAACAGGTCGCCATGCGCGAAGTTAATCAGCTTGAGCACCCCGTACACCATGGTGTACCCGAGCGCCACCAGAGCATAAATGCCGCCGATGGCCAGCCCGTTCACAAGTTGTTGCAGAAATTGATCCATTATTTAGTCCAGAAAGTTTTCCCGTACCGGTTCTTGCACGCGCTTGCGGAATGTTCGGAACATCTTCCAAATCATTCCGCAAAACGACAACAGGGCCAGGGGATATACTGTCCCCCGGAGGTTGTTGATGCAATTAACAACCTCGAAAAACAGGAGCAGACCGCGGCTTTGCCGCGTCGGAAGCGGCTGATTTTCATGCCTTCCTGTCAAACCGCCTTGGCGGCTTAGACGGCGCAAACCCCGCTTTGCGGAGTTTGCGCCGTCTAAGGGACATTCCGTTCCCCGGCAAGATGCGGAGTGAAACCCCGTTTTACTGTTTGACGACGAACTTGCCTTCAGGGCTGACCGTGTAAAGCTGATAGAGATCACCCACCCGATCGCCCGTAGCACTGAAGGAGAATGTGCCGGTAATGCCGGTGTACTCCTTGAGTTCAGTCTTCAGATATTTGGCTATGGCTTCGGAACTGCCGTCCGTATGACGCAGCGCTTCAACCAGCACGTTGAAGGCGTCGCCCGCGAGCAACGCCCACACGGAATTGGGCAGGCCGTTGTATGCCTTGGTATACGCCGCAATAAATGCCTTGCCCTTTTCCGTTACCAAATCAGCGGGAACAGGAGGACTGAAGAACAGAAAACCTTCACAGGAAGAAAGCCCGGCAATCTGCACAAGGTCGACGTTGTTCACGGAGTCGCCGCCCATCATGGGCACATTCCAGCCCATTTCCTTCTTCTGGCGGAGCAGCAGCCCCGCTTCGGGGTAATAACCGGGGTAGAAGAACAAATCCGGTTCGGCGGAACGCAGCTTGGTCAGAATGGGAGAATAGTCGCGCTCCTTGGGCGTCAGTGCGTCGAAGAACACCACCTGCACGCCTTCCTTTTCCAGCACGGCGCGCGTTTCTTCGGCCAGGCCCTTGGAGTAGGATGAATTATCATGCACTATCGCGATTTTCTTGTAGCCCAGATTCTTAATGTATTGCGCAGCCACCCGACCCTGCTCGTCGTCGCGAGGGCTGGTACGGAAGAAATACTCCATGCCTTTGGAGGTAAGGCGCACACTGGTGGCCCCTGTGGCGATATGCAGTATTTCGGATTCATCCAGAATATTCTGGGCCGCTTCCGTGACAGCAGAGCCATAGGTGCCGATCACGGCCGACACTCCGGCAATGGCCAGTTTCTGCGCGGCGAGCGCCGCCGTACGGGGGTCCCCGCCGTCGTCCTCAACTATCAGCTCAAGCTGCTTGCCATTGATGCCGCCCGCCTTGTTCACTTCATCAGTGAGCAGGCCGACAATTTGCTTCATATCCAGCCCCTCGCTAGCCCAACCGCCGGTGAGAGGGCACATAAGGCCGATTTTGATGGTGTCGGCATGGGCAGAAAGGGGCAAAACAAGCCACAGAGCGCCAAGAACAAGAGTGCGCAAAAATTTCATAAGACAGAATCCTGTGAGAGGGTGAGAAAGCTCGGGATAGAAGCATATCGCGTATTTGACAAAAATAAAAGTCCTGCACGGCACACTTGGCGGAAATGGCTCCTCTCTCCCTCTGGAACGACAAAAATATTGTGTGTCAATTTGACAATAAGAAACCCAAACTGTTCATGCGGAGTTTCTCAACGCAACTACCTTCTCCAGAAGACCATGCAAATACAGCAGGAATACCTCCGCAACGGCGAAGAAGGAGCATATCCCGCAACTCCGGCCCATCTTCTTCCGCCCGCCGTATTTTTCCTGGCGATCCGGACATCGCGAACTGCATGCGGAGCAAGCCTTCCGCACAACGTTCGTTCAAAACGAATGAAGGGTATTTTTTCTTTACGCAATCCTTCAACCTCACTTTTATAGCATTATAATCTTGCCATACCAGGACAAGTGCCATAATAATAGTGTTGCTTATCCTAAAAGTTCTATCACAAGGATGTCCTTATGGAAGATTATTTGAAGCATGCTCTGGAAATCGTAAAGGCGCAGGCCTCCGTCCGCGTTATGGAAGACGACGCTATTATTTCCATGGTCCGGGCTGTGGCCGCAAGCCTCAAGCAGCTTGAAGAAGAGCCTGAAGTTGCTGTTGAAGAGCGCGCGCCTCTGATGGATCCCGCCAAATCCATCAAAGAAAAATCCGTGACTTGCCTTGAGTGCGGCAAGACCTTCAAAATCATCACCAAGAAACACCTCGCCACCCACGATCTTGATGCGGCGGGATACCGTGAAAAATGGGGATTCAAAAAGAATACCCCTCTGGTGTGCAAAGAATTGCAGCGCGAACGCCGCAAGAAGATGAAAGACATGCAGCTCTGGGAAAAGCGTCGTATTGTGCGCAATGCAAAGGCTGAATAAAAATACATTGCCGCTTGAATGAAAGAACGCCCCGGATTTTTCAAAATCCGGGGCGTTCTTTCATTCAAGCGGCAATGTCAGAGGAAATACCGTTGGTGTACGTTCAATCAATGCCAGAAAGGCACGTAACTCCTCAGGGTCTCCCACCAGATGCAAGCCGTTGCCTTCCGTCGCGCCGGGCAAGGCCTGCGTACCGAGCAGCACCGCGAACACATTCGCCTTGGGCCCGACAAGCCGGGTAATGTTCTGTTCTGTTTCCTTTTCTTCATGGGCATGGAGCACACCATTACGCACGTCCACTGTCCAGGACTTCCCCTGTGCTACGCGATCCGTAAATTCCACTGTAAACAGGATACGCCGGCCGCCTGCGCGTTCTCCATTCAAGCGTACAGCCAGTGAGCGGAAAAATTCCGCCGGAGGCAGCATGGCGAGCTGGCCTCCACTCCCGGCCTTGCGCGGCTCGAACACGGGTTTCGGCGTGACTCCGCGCAATTCCTGCGCCGCACTCAGGTAAAAATTGCGCCAGGGTCCGCTTTCCGCCTGATAACCCAACTGTTCCAAAGCATCGGCCTCCAGTTCGCGCGCCTCGGTATTGGAAGGATCGGCGAACACTACATGGTCGAGCACCTGCGCCACCCAGCGGTATTCGCCTTTTGCAAAGTCCGCACGGGCACGGCGTAGAACTTCCTCCGCACCTCCCATGTATTCTACATACCTGCCCGCCGCGCTGGAAGGCGGCAGAGGATTCAGCCGCGCGGCGTTGCCGTCAAACCAGCCCAGATAGTAATTATAGGTGCCCTTTATGTTGTGGCTCAGGCTTCCGTAATACCCGCGCAAGGCAAAAGGCTTCTCCAGTTCCGGCGGCAGGTGCAGGTTTTCCGCGATTTCCTGCATGGAAAGCCCCTTGTTCGCCAGGCGCAGAGTTTGATCATTGATATAGCGATACAGATCGCTTGCCAGTTCCAGGGTTTCACACACCCGCTCCCGGCCCCAGACCGGCCAGTGATGCATGCTGTACAGTACCTCGGCCTCACTACCCCAGCGTTCACGGCTGCGATCCAGCGCGGTGGCCCACATCAGCGGGTCACGCGCCTTGGCTCCGCGCAGAGTATACAGGTTATGCATGGTCGAGGTACAGTTTTCCGCTACGGACAACGCCTTAAGTTCGGGGATATACCAATGCATTTCCGCAGGGGCTTCACTCTGCGGCGCAAGCTGAAACTCGAAGATCAAACCGTCAATATCCATGACCTGACCGTCCCGCTCCACGCTCTCCGTAGGTGGAAGCAGACTCATTTTCCCGGCAGAACAGGCCAACCCCAAACCGGCTCCCGCATGGCCGCGCGGCCCGGCAGGAAGCAGATTGCCATACATGTACTCCGAGCGCAGGCGCATGGCTGATCCGGCCATGGCGTTCTCCGCCACGGCGGCTTCAAGAAAACCGGCCGGAGCAATAAGCCGGACCTTGCCTTCGGCCACCTCTTCCGGGGTCGTCACCCCCAGCAGGCCGCCATAGTGATCCACATGGCTGTGAGAAATAATGACCGCCCGGATTGGACGTTCGCCCCGGTGGGCGTAGTACAGTTCCAATGCGGTACGTGCCGTTTCCGCCGACATCAACGGGTCAATGACGATGATCCCCGTCTTTCCTTCAATGACGGTCATATTCGCCAGATCCGCATTCCGGATCTGGTATATCCGATCCGTCACCTGATACAGGCCGTCGCGCATCACCAGTTGTGACTGCCGCCACAGGCTGGGGTTGACCGTATCCGGCGCATCCGTGGGAACAAGCGATGGCGGCGTCTCACTTTCCCCTGCCTCCAGAAAGGCGTAGGGAGCAAGGTTCCAGACTACCCTGCCGTCTTTGTCCGCAATCCGCCCGTTGTCGGGAAGTGGGGCTATGAAGCCGCGCAATGCATCCTCATACCCCTGCCGATCGCTGAAATCCAATACTTCACGTACTTGCGCCTGTACCCTGCGGGTCGCCTCTGTCGCACTTTTAGGGCTGTTCTCCGCCAGTGCCACAGAAGCCGCGCCGCTCGTCAGCACCGCAAGCAGGGCCGCCGTTACAAATTTCCTCATGCTGTGTTCTCCTTTTTGCGCCCTTTCGCCTCATTCACGCCCAGCAAAGACACCTGGGCAATTTTCAGACCCCCCTTATTCAGCAAATGTAATGCCAAACTAAAAATATAATTATTTCAAATTGTTTTATTTATTCTTTCCACCTTATCGAATACTATTTGACGATCTCCTATCATATATGACGAAAAACGTACCTGTACGTTACCCCCATCAACTCTTCATCGCCCCAGTATAAAGGTATTCCCTCTCCATCTTGCACTGTTTACTTTGCAGAAATAAGCCTCGGCTCGGCTCGACTCCATGAGCAATTTCAATAGAACATCACGCTACTTTCCCAATCCCAATTTCCTCATTTTGGCCCGTAGCGTGCTGGGGTTGAGCTGCAAAAGTTCCGCCGCGCCGCCTTTCCCGGTCACTCTGCCATGCGTCCGGGCCAAAACCCTGGAAATATGCGCGCGCATCACCCCTTCAAGAGACAAATCTCCCTGCGACTCTGCTCCGACTGCACCGTCCGTCACGTCGCCGGTCGCCACCGCAGGCAAATTCTCCTGCGTGTTTTCTCCGACATTGATGACAAAACTCTTGATAAAGTTGCAACTCCATAAGATGACCGCACGAGCAACAGCGTTCTGCAATTCACGGATATTACCCGGCCAGAAGTAGGCGCACAAATGCCGGAGATTGTCAGCCGGAATTTCCGGTATATTGCCGATACCCTGCTTTTCACACTGGCGGCGCAGAAAAAAATCCAACAGCAGGGGAATGTCTTCGGGCCGATCGCGCAACGCGGGCATGTGGATGGGGAAGATATTCAACCGGTACAGCAAATCCTGTCTGAAACGCCCTTCACGCACCATATACTGAAGATTCCGGTGCGTGGCGGCGATAATCCGCACGTCCACGGGAATTTCCGTACTGCCGCCCACCCGCTCAATCACCCCCTCCTGCAACACACGCAGCAGCCGAGCCTGGGCCGTGAGCGGCAATTCCCCCAGTTCGTCGAGTAACAGAACGCCGCGATCCGCGCGCTCAAAGCGGCCCCGATGCATGACGTCCGCCCCGGTGAACGCGCCTTTCTCATGCCCGAACAACTCGCTGTCCACCAGATTTTCCGGGATATTGCCACAGTTCATTTTGACAAAGGCCCCGCCGTGCCGTGCCGAACAGCGGTGAACAATATTGGCGGCCACTTCCTTGCCGGTGCCTGTTTCTCCCAACAGCAGCACGGGGAAGTCCTGCCGCCCCGCCATCCACAGCATGTGCAGGGTTTTCTGCATGCCCGGCAGGTTTTCCAGCTCCAGATAACCGGGGTCGTTCCGCCGTACAGTGGCCTTTTTCCCGCTCCGTCCCGGTTTCCAATATTCATCGAACAAATCAATAATGGTGAAGATACGCGCGCAGTGCACGTCCTGAAAAAGACTTTCCCCCTGCGCCACAATGCCGAACACGGCAAACTTGCCGTCCGCAAAGGTGTTGCGAAAAAAAAGAAGGGAAAATGGTTTGCGCGGCAAAGAATTGCGCAACAGCGCGATGGTAATAGCGTGATCATCCTGATTGCCGATGCGTACCATGGGGCCGTGTGAAACCGCCGCTGTGGCCCGCAGGTATTCCCCCTCGTAGGTGCCGGACAAAATCTCCTTGCCCCCGACCGGAGGGTAAACGTGTAAACGCCGCTGTTCCTCAATATCCCGAGGTTCAGTAATCAGGAGAAAGGAAATGGGAAAGAAGGGCCGCAACATGCCGAACAGACTCTCCAGACATCCCCGGCTGTTGCGCGAAGACTGAAGCGCATTCCGGATATCGTTGCGGGCATTGACGATTTCCTCCAGTTCCCCCGGTGGGCACTGTGGAGCATGAAGATAGGTTTTCATGGCTTCCCTCCTGGAGCCGTTCAGCTTTGAAATGATACCTGACCAAGACACGATGTCCTGACTCGCCAGTTTCACGCCTGAAGCCGGAGCCAAACACCGCAAGTGCATTGCGGCTATCCCGGATAGAGGGGAATGGTGAGGGCTTCACGGCGAGACCTCGCTCCGCTCAGTCTCGTAGAGCATTCCAGCAAAGCGCTCTCTGTTCGTCATATATGACGCAATTTATCAAATAGTGCTACCGCTAAAACCATATCAAGACATAATACTCTGAAATTATTATATTTTAATAATTGGCACTGGTATTGCAGAGAAGAGGGCAACTCTACATTTCACCCTTACCTGCCATGTCAGGAGGATTTCATGAACAGACCCAAGCGCGTGATGGTGGTCGGCATTGACGGCGCCGTTTCGCATATCGTGGAAGAACACATCAAGGAAGGCATCCTGCCCAACTTCAAGAAAGTCTATGAAAACGGCGTGAAGAGCCTGAACAGCCTCTGCCCCATGCCCACTATCACACCCCCCAACTGGACCTGCATTTCCACCGGCGCGTGGCCTGTGACTCACCAGATTACCTGTTACTGGCGGCATATCCCCGGCACCACGCCCACCAGCAGCAATACGGAAATGAACTTCAGCGGCGAACGGATCAAGGCGGAAACCATTTTTGAAGCCGCAGAACGCGCGGGCAAGAAATCTCTGGTGATCAACTACCCCACCAGCTACGGGCTGCACAAGCGGCTCAAGAACTCCGTCGTCGTAGGCGGTTCCGGCCTCAGCGTCGGCACCATTCAGGAC
>JAEXGX010000373.1 GCA_023450535.1 Pseudomonadota bacterium
TTCTCCAAATTCAAAAACCCCCGGGAAAAGAAAGCGGAAAATGACGGACAGGGCCGCTATGTCAATGGCTACAATGGCGATGTAGCCGATAACCAGTGCCCACCCGCAGATGAAGGCCGCCGTGGGACCGAAGCCGATATAGGCGTAGGCGAATGCTCCTCCTGCCACAGGTGCGTATTTGATCATGTAGCTGAGGCAGACCGCCACAAAACAGATCAGACAGGCTCCCACGAAAAAACCCAGCAATGTACCCACCGGGCCGGCATTGGGAAGGAAGCTGTCCCCGGGAAGAACAAAACATCCCCAACCGACAATGGAACCCAGCGCCAAGGCGCAGACCTGCATGGGGGTCAGCGATTTTTCCAGCCTCACATCTGACATAGTTCTCTCCTCAGAAAAGTAGTTTGGGCAATGCCGGGAATTTCATGCTGAACATGTCCGGTTGCCGCAGGGCGTCAGCTGCTCCTTGTGCCGAAAGAGACAACAGAAGCGCGACGGGAGGCGAAGAGCAAATAGTATGCCATCTGTGAAAGGATTCACGTATGCCTTTGACGCCAAAGTTTAGCAAATATGGTAGAGGAAAGGGGTTTTATATGGTTTCAGTTATTTTGTGAGATCATATAACTAGAAATGATTACGAAGAGTTAATAAAAGAGTAAAAAGTAAGTTTTTTCTTTTTGTAAAAAAAATTTCTTTTCGGAAAGAATTTTTTCTTTTTTTACAGATGCAGAGATTTGTCTAACAGCAACGGAAAAATGGCACAATCGTGCAGATACGGGTAAGCTCTGGTTCCAGAGCTATTTCACTTTGAAATCGCTTAGGGAGCAGCCCGTGCCAAGTGGGGCACGAGGTTCATCTCTGCTTTCTTTATCTGTAAGGCGTTTCACGCCAACGGCTGAAGGTTCGCGACATCCCTCCATTCGGGCTGCAGCTGTAATTTGCTTGCGGCGGCCTCCGGCGAAAGTCCCAAAAGGGCGTGCCGGTTACCCCAGGGGCATAAGGCGTGGATAGCAGAGCATGGTTCAAGCGGAGACGTGAAATCGCTTGGTCAGAACATCGTGCCCCGGTCAGATATAATTTCAATGTTGAGCTGCATTACTGCTCTGCGGCATGCTTTTTGCTCAATAAGAATATTGCCTGCAGCAAGCAGATTATCCCTCGGCTATCCGGAAATTGGATTACGTGGAAGGCTCTGAATGGATGGATGCCCGAATTTCATGATTTTGTCTTTTCGGCGGCGGGCGCAGGGGGCGCGCTTTCCGCACGAGGGGAAGACGGGCCGTTGCTTCAGAAGGAAAGGCGGAAAAAAAGGAGGTTAACCGTGGATGCTGTTACGCTGATTGTTTGTCTGAGCTGGTTAGTAGGGGGCTTTGTTTCCGGCGTCAGCGGGATTGGTGGGGCCATGGTGGCTCTGCCCGTGGTAGCCATGTTTTTACCCATGCACGAAACCATTGTGCTGACCTGCCTGCTCAACGTAATTATGGATAGCTGCATCGCTGTCATGCATTTTCGGCATTGCCGCTTTTCCTCGCTGTTGCCCATGTTGCTGGGAGCCGTGCCCGGATCCGTGCTGGGTTTGTATGTCCTGAAGTTGTTTTCCGGCGAGGCGTTGCAGGCAGGGGTGGGGCTTATGCTGCTTTTTTTCGTGTACTGGCAGTACCACAGCCGTATCCAGGCACGGGGGGAATCCCGGTCGCTTGGCTGCGCTGCTGGTTTTGGCGCGGGATTGCTGGGCACCTCGATATCATTCGACGGTCCTCCTATTGCCGCATACGGCCTGTATGCAGGATGGGAACCGCGGATATATCTCGGTACCTTGGGTGTGTTTTTCGTTATCCGGGGGCTGGTAACCTGTGTGTTGCAGGCCGGGGCGGGTTTTTACACGCCGGAGGTCGTCCACTATGCTTGCTATGCCGCGCCGGCGGTTATGCTTGGCACGCTGTTATCGTTTCCCGTAGTGCGTCATATCCGGGTGGAAGTATTTCGCCGGGTGCTTACGGTGATCATTGCGGCGGCGGCAATAGTGTGTCTGCTGCAGCCGTTTATTTAGCGTTGTGTTCAGAGCATTTCAATAGCTGTCGTCTTGGATATTCAGCGTTTTTATTCTGTAGCGCAAGCCCGCTGCCGTCATATCCAATATGCGCGCCGCTTTTGCCACGTTACCGCCCGTGACGCGCAGTACATTCATGATGCAGCGGCGTTCATATTCTGTCATACAGGTTTTGAGCGGAATGGTCTCGCTTCTCCGGATGTTGCGATAGTCAAAATACAACCCGGGTTCCGGTCTTGGCACGGCATGTTCCTCTGGGCTGGACACGCGTTCACGGCAGGCTTCGCGGAACTGCCCGGGCAGGCATTCCGGTTTTATCAGCGGGGCATTGCCGGACAGGACCAGACATCCCTCAAGAACATGCGCAAGTTCACGTACATTTCCTGGCCATTCATAGGCTGTGAACATATTCAGCACATCGTCGGAAAGCCTGACTTCGGGACCTGTACCTGCGCTGAAATCTCCCAGCAGCTTTTTCGCCAGAAGGGGAATATCCCCTTTGCGCTTGCGCAGGGGAGGCACCGAAAGCCCCACGACAGCCAGCCGATAATAAAGGTCGCGGCGCAAAATTCCCTTGGCCACAGCATCCAGCGGGGGCTGATTAAGAATGCTGATGACACGGACATCCACGGGAACTTCCGTATGCGCGCCGAGACGGCGCACCTGTTTTTCCTGCAGCACACGTAGCAGCTTGGCCTGTAGGCTGAGCGGCATGGAGTTGAGTTCGTCCAGCAACAGTGTGCCGCCGCTGGCTTCTTCAAATAGCCCTGCTCTGTCCGGTGCATCCGTATAGGCCCCCCTGGTCGTGCCGAACAGAATGCCTTCAAGAAGATTTTCCGGAATGGCCGCACAGTTGACGGGGACGAAACGGCAGTTTTTTCTCTGGCTTGCTCCATGGATGGCCTGCGCAAACACCTCCTTGCCCGTGCCGCTTTCGCCCCAGATCATGATGGGGGAGGAGGCGGAGGCGGCCTTGCGGGCTTCCTCAATAACGCGTGCCAACTCTTCATCTTCGCCCGCGAGGTCGTCAAAAGAATACAAATGTTGCGGCCCGGCACCGGAGGGAGAATTTTTTTTTCTGGCGAGTTTCTGGATGGCCTTGTCGTTATTCCGCCAGATGGTAAAGGCAAGGACGCCGTCCTTTTTACCCTTGTCGAAAAGGGGGAGAAAGTCTGTCACTGTGCTGGCGGTATAGTTTCCTGTGGTTTTATACCAGTAAGTCTTGTGCAGCAGGGGCTTGCCGGTCTGGAGGCATTCGATTGTCGGTATGCAGTCGAAATTATTTGGTATGTAAAGCGTCGTAATATGCGCGCCTTCCACCTGGCTTTTACTGAAGCCGTCCACCTGCCGCTGGATAGGGTTCATGTATTCGCAGATGCCCTCGGCGTCCACCACGGCAACGCCAATACTCATGGCATCCCAGATGGCTTTCATTGGAGAGGCGAGCACTTGAGTACGGCTGATGTTGTAGAGCAAACCTTGTTCATAGGACATAGCGTTCTCTCGTTCTGAAGTGATGTGGGAAAGGCTGACACAGCTTGTTCGACAAGGCAAGTGTAAAGAAAAAATATTAAAAAAAAGAAAGATTTTTTTCTTTTTTGGTAAAAGTCCTGGGTATGAAGGAGAACAGAAAAAGATAATTTTTAATACAATTTCATTGAATATAAATATGTTATCGAGAGCTCTCTGGCTTTGGCATGGCTTGTGCTATATTTCGCACAGAAGTGTAGCATCCGAATGTTTGCCGATAGTCGGTCAACTTGAATCCATAGGAGCCGAGGTATGAAAGTTCATCAGTTTGACGAGGAAGTTTCCACCCCCAAGGGGTACGCCATTAACTGGAGCACCACGGAATCTCGTTTAAAGGATCTTAAGGAATTCCTTCTTAATGCGCCGCAGGTAATGGATCCTGAGCGCCTGCAATTCCTGAATGAAGTCTATGAGGAATTTGCGGGTGAGCCCGTGTTTTATATCCGGGCCAAACTGTTTGAGCGAGTACTCACCACGAAAAAGATTTTTTTGGACGGTAATCCCATTGTGGGGACGCTGACGGGTACCCGTGCTGGAG
Source organism: Pseudomonadota bacterium (assembly GCA_023450535.1). GTDB lineage: Bacteria > Desulfobacterota > Desulfovibrionia > Desulfovibrionales > Desulfovibrionaceae > Mailhella. The sequence goes on from JAEXGX010000373.1 coordinate 4,119, forward strand.
TATACGCTTATCCCGAGTGGAACGTCGCCTGGATCAAGGAAGAAATGCAGATGGCCAAGATGGCGTCTCTGGGAGAAATGAAGATTCCGAAGGAAACGGAGGAACTTCTGGAGAAGACCTATAAAAACTGGAAGGGACGTACCTGCATCGACCTGAATAACAAGATGTTCAAGGATAAATACGGATTCAATCCCGCGCCTTACTCCAAGGCCGGCGTGTATTACGACAATGTCAGCGTGGCCAGCGGTTCGGGCATTGCTGATTATCCTCTTGCCCTGAATAAAGGGCTGCGCTGGGTCGTTGACGACCTCAAACAACGCCTGCATGACTGCCCCACCACCCTTGCCGACAAAAACAGGCATGACCTGTACCGCGCCATGATCGTTGCCACGGAGGCGGTCATCGCCCATTCGCGTCGTTATGCCGAACTCGCTGAAAAGACAGCCGAAACTGAGAATGATCCTGCGGCCAGAGCAGAACTTCTTGAAATTGCGGAAATCTGCCGCCGCGTACCGGAATTCCCGGCCCGCAATTTCCGTGAAGCCATTCAGTCGTTCTGGTTCATCCATCTTGCCATTGAGGTGGAACAGATGGCTTGCGCATGTTCTCCTGGCCGTTACGGCCAGTACATGTACCCCTTCTATAAAAAAGACATCGAAGAGGGCAATCTGAGCCGTGAGCAAGTGCTTACCCTGTTGAAGTTCCAATGGATCAAGCACTTGGAATTGGCTGAGTACCAGGGCGGCACCTATGCCATGACGCTTTCGGGGCATACGGGACAGAGTATTACCATTGGCGGCGTGGACAAGGACGGTAACGACGCCAGCACCGAACTTGAGGAACTGCTGCTGGAAACTCAGATCCAGATGCGGAATATCCAGCCCACGTTGACCCTTTTGTACCATCCCAAATTGAAGGATTCGTACATGCGAAAGGTGATCGAGTGTATTCGCGGCGGAAGCGGCCAGCCTCAGATACTCAATAACAACGTAGTCATTGCTCGTACCCTTGCCCGCTTCTCCCAGTACGAGGGAGGTATCACGCTTGAAGACGCACGTAACTGCGGCAATTATGGTTGTGTTTCCACCGGAGTTTGCGGCAAGGGCAGTTATATCACCCAGGAAGATCAACCCTGCCTGGCCAAGATCGTCGAACTCATGCTCAATAATGGCAGGGATCCGCTGACCAGAAAACAACTTGGTCCGGAAACGGGTGATCCCGCGCAGTTCCGGGACTTTGAAGAGTTGTATGACGCATACAAGAAGCAGCTCCGGCATATTTTTGGTATTTCGCGCAAGCATTCCGATCTGAGCCAGATGGCCCGCCTCCAGGTGGTGCCGAGCATCTTCCGCTCCGTCATGTACGACGGCTGCATCGACAAGGGGATGTGTGAAGAGGAAGGCGGTACCCGTTACCCGCAGGTCAACCCCATCATGACCGCAGGCATCGACGCGGCCAACGCGCTTTTGGCTATCAGGCATCTGGTGTTTGACACCAGGCAACTCACCATGGAACAGTTGCTTGAAGCTCTCAGGACCAACTTCGAGGGCCGTGAAGATATCCGCAAGATGTGTTTTGATGCCCCCAAGCACGGTAACGATTTCCCCGAAGTGGAAAGTTTCGTGCAGCGTTATTATCGTGACGTGGATGAGATTCATCACTCCGTCGGGCCGGACTGCTTCGGCTACCGTACGCCTCTGGACGCCTACTCACTGTCCTATCATAATTATTTTGGTTCGCTCATGGGGGCTCTGCCCACAGGCCGCAAGGCAGGCGTCGCTCTGACCGATGGCAGTGTGTCGGCCATGCCCGGTACGGACCATGAAGGTGTTACCGCCCTGATCAAGTCCGGTGCGCAGGCTATTGACACCGTGCGCTATGGGGCGAACCATTTCAACGTGAAGTTCGTTCCCTCTGCACTTGAAGGTCCCGCTGGCGAACGTATGCTGGTTTCCCTGATCAAGACGTATTGTGATTTCGGGGGTTCACACATCCAGTTTAACGTGGTCAGTTCCGATACCCTGAAGGAGGCCCAGCAAAATCCGCAGGAGCATCGTGATCTCGTGGTGCGCGTAGCGGGGTTCAGTGCCTACTTTACCCGGCTTGACAAGGGCGTACAGGACGAAATCGTGAAGCGTACCGAATACTGCAACTGATGCACGACACATGTGGGGGGGGGCGGCGGGACTACTCCCGCCGTTCCCGCCGTGAAACCTGTGGGGCAGCACACTGTGTCCCGGCCATGTATCATTTCAATGTTAAGCAGCTCTGGAGGAGAGATGAGCGAAGGCGTGATCTATAATATCCAGCGGATGTCTGTGCATGACGGGCCGGGGATACGCACAACGGTTTTTTTTAAGGGATGCCCTCTGCGTTGTCTGTGGTGCAGTAATCCGGAATCACAGGCCTTTACGCCGCAGATGATGTTTTTTGACAATCTTTGTATGTCTTGTGGGAGCTGCATTGAAGCATGCCCGCATGGTGCGGTGATGCAGAAGGAAAACGGCGTCTATGGCCGGGATACGGAAAAGTGCACGCATTGCGGCGCGTGCACCGAGCATTGTCCGAGTAAGGCCCGGGTCATGTCGGGCGAAGCCATGTCCGTGGAAAAAATTCTTGATGTTGTGCGCAGGGATTCGCTTTTTTATGAAAATTCCGGAGGAGGGGTAACCCTCGGCGGCGGTGAGCCCACGGCAGGAGCCGAGTTCTTCCTCGATGTTCTCCAGGCTCTGCATGACGAAGCGTTCCATGTGGCCGTGGATACCTGCGGTTTTTGTCCCGCAGAACGTTTTGATAAGACTCTGGCACTTGCCGATCTTTTTCTTTTTGACTGCAAACATATGGATGCAGCGGAACACAAGCGCCTCACCGGACAGGACAATGTACTCATCCAGCGCAACCTGCATGCGGTACTTGACGCAGGAACACCCGTGCGCATCCGCATGCCGCTGATGCCGGGTCTCAATGATACAGAGGAAAATATCGCGGCCATGGCCGAACTTTTACTTCCCTACGGAAAGAAAAGTGTGGATGTCATGCCGTGCCACGCCTTTGGACGCAACAAATATCTTGCTCTTGGCAGGCCTTTACCCTCGGTGGAGCAGTACCGTCCCGAGCAATTGAAAGATGTGCTGGCCCGTTTTGAACGGCATGGGCTTTCCCCGATAATCGTATGATTTCAGGAGGTTTTTCTTGTTTACTGTGAATGTTTCCGAAGAATTGTTGGACAAGCTGCGCGGCATGCTTGAGGATGAAGATGAAGGCGTTTGTGTGCGTCTGCGCGAATATAAGGTCGGAGGAGGATGACATGCCAAGATCGTGCTCGGTCTGGGCATGGATGAGGCGGACGAGGATGAAGACGAGCGGATTCTAATTAAGGATATTCCTTTCGCCGCCGAAAGGGATTTTCTCGAGAAATATGGGGTCTCCTTCAATCTTGGCTTGGATGAGAACAGGCAGGTGGTGTTGAGCGTTGCGGAGTCCTGCGCCTGATACATCAGGGAACGACAATGGGAGCATTCCAATTTTGAAATGCTCCAGGTTTCATAAAAACGTCCGTCCGAACCGGGAGAGT
>JAEXGX010000380.1 GCA_023450535.1 Pseudomonadota bacterium
GAGAGAGAGAGAGAGAGAGAGACTTCATTCTTTATCTCCGTATGATTATGTGCCAGGACGAAACGCAGCCTTGCTAACAAAAATCATCCGCTCTTTTCCTCCTATGCCTTAATTATGGCAAATCCAAGGCGGATAATTAACTTCGCTCGGTTGCAGAGTTGTGTCGAGTGTAAACCTTGGCCGCCAGAGGAGCAAGCGTCAGCGAGCTATGGAGCGCTCCCTCGCATGGTAATGCAACATGGAGGGAGGCACGAAGTGCGAACGCAGTGTTTTCCGCAGAAAATGCAAGCGAGAGTGACTATCGGCAACGCAGATCGAGCGGCCTAGAGAAATCGCGGAAGAAAGGGGTCGCGGAGAGGAGCCTCGTGAAGCCATGCTTCACGAGGTGCAGTGACGCCAGCCGTGGATACATGTTGCCGCCGGGACCGAGGCAAAGCTCGATGCCCGGCGCGGTGGCATCAACCGTTTTCTACAACAGAGTAAACTTAATCGCTCTGTTGTAGAAAACAGTTGATGCGCAGTGCTGTGACGCCCGACTGAGGGCTGAAACATGCTCACAGACCGCGCAGCGAAGCCCATATCTTGCCCGCGCGTTTTTTGCCGATGCCGGGCAGGCGGGCGATATCGTCTTCCGTGGCGGCCTTCATGTCCGCCACGGAAGAAAAATGTTCCCACAGCAGCTTTGCCGTGCCCGGTCCCACGCCGGGCAGACGCTGCAATTCACCGCTGAACGCCAGCCTGGCCCGCGCCTGCCGATGCCTCCCGATGGAAAAATCATGGGTGGCGTCGCGTACAGCCTGAAGAAAAAGCAATTCCGGACTGCCTTCCCGAATATTCAAGGGATTGGATCTGCCAGGCGTGAAGATGCGATCCGCCACGTTGCCCGCCCGACGGTCGGCGTGCCCCCGCTCGTCCCTGGCCTTGGCAATACCCGCAACCATAAAGGGCAACCCGTCTTCCGGCGTTCCAGTATCCTGCGCCCGGGGCCAGCCCTCGCCCAGAACCTTATACACAGTGGCAAGCTGCCCCCGCCCGCCGTCGATCAGCAACAGATCGGGCCACGGAGCGCCATGCACCAGGCGGCGTTCTGCCCACATGGCCAGCGCGGCGTAATCGTCGCCGCCTGCGCCCTCAATATTCCAGACACGATACTCGTCCTTGCGGGGCCTGCCGTCCTCATACACCACCATGCCCACCTTGGTGGCCTGCCCCCCGGTATGGGAAACGTCCACACACTCAATACGGCTTATGGGCCTGAGGGAACGCAGCACCAGAGCCAGCCGTTCGGAAAGCGGCACATCCGCCTTACTGCGCGCCGCCTCGCGGGCGTTGCTTTTGGCCATGTCCACCAGACGGTTTTCATCAGCATTGCGTGGAGCGGCGATATACACCGGCCCGCCCCGCAAATCGGACAAAGCGGAGGTCAGCGTTTCCAGAACGCCTTTTTCCTCTCCCTCGTCACCCTCTGTATCAAGGGCATCCGGCCCGTCTTCGCCGGCCAAAGTTTCGATCTGTTCCAGGCCTGAACTTTCCGTCGTCATGCTCTCTGTTTCTTCGGCGTGTTTTTCGCCGGGAAGCCAGGGAATGACCACACGCGGCGGCACGGCGCTGTGCGGCCCGTAAAACTGGCTCAAAAAGCTTAAAATCAGCTCGTCCGCCTCCTCCAGGCCCAGGCCGGGCCAGAAGAAGGTACTGCGATCCAGCACCGCGCCCTGACGCACGAACACCATACCCAGGGCCAGCCCGTCGGGGCGGGTGGCCACACCGATAACGTCCATATCGCCGCCCCTGTGCAACACCACACCCTGCCGCTCCACGGTCTTCTCAATCGCGCGGATCTGATCGCGCAATGCGGCGGCGCGCTCAAAGTCCAGAGCTTCGGCCGCCTTTTCCATTCCCACTCGCAACAGATCCAGCAACTCATGGGACTTGCCCTCCAGCAGCATGGATACGCGGCGGGTCATGTCCGCATATTCTTCGCGGCTCACGTCGCCCGTACAGGGCGCGAGGCACAGGCCGATGTGATGATACAGACAGGGCCGTACCCGATTTCTCATCGCGCGATCCGTACAGCGCCGCAGGGGAAAGATGCGGTGGATACTTTTCCAGGTTTCACGCGCGGCCTGGGCGGAGGTGAATGGCCCGAAATAGCGCGCGCCGTCCCGTTTGCGCACCTTGCGCACCACTTCCAGCCGGGGAAAGTCATCCCGCTCTGAAAGCCGGAACAACACATACTGCTTATCGTCGCGCAGTACGATATTGTAATGCGGCCTGTGCTTTTTTATCAGGCTCGCCTCAAGCAGCAGAGCTTCCTTTTCCGTGGTGGTGTTCAACGTCTCCAGCGAAGCCGCATGCCCGATCATCGCCACGGTCTTGGGCGTGAGCTGATCCTTCGGGCGAAAATAGGAAAGGACGCGCTTGCGCAGATTGCGGGCCTTGCCCACATAAATAATCTTGCCCTGGGAGTCCTTGTACAGGTACACCCCCGGCGTGGTCGGTATGGCGGAAGAAGCGGGACGCTCCATGACGTGCTCACACTGATTCCGGTTCCGCCGGCGGAGCCGGAATCAGGATTTTGTTTATTCAATCCAAAGAGATGATAAGCCGGGGGGGAGAGAATCTCCCCCAGCCTCCCCATAATTGTAACATAGTCATACTCGAGGGAGCAGGGCGTACCACGCCCTCACGTTGTGCGAAGGGGGAACGCGCGAAAAAACTCTGCGTTCCCCCTTACAACAGCAATATACGGCTTGCAATGTATTAACGCTGCTATTTCCTTGTGTATTCCAATGAATATTTGTCCTGTACGGTGGGCAGCGGCGTGGGATAATTACCGTCAAAACAGGCCGTGCAATACTGATCCGGGCAGGATACACTACGCTTCAGGCCTTCCAGTGAAAGGTAGTGCAGCGAATCAAGCCCCAGCAGAGCGGCCAGTTCGTCCGGCCCATGCTGTACCGCCACCAGTTCCTTGGTAGAAGGAAAGTCGATGCCGTAAAAGCAGCCGTGCTTGATGGGCGGGCAGCTCACGCGAAAATGCACTTCCTTTGCCCCCATATCCCGCAGCTTGGCCACGCGGGTACGCACGGTGGTGCCGCGCACAATGGAATCGTCCACCACAAAAAGCTTTTTGCCCTCTATCATGGAATGCACGGGGTTGATCTTCACCCGCACACTGAACTGGCGCATGCTCTGGGAAGGTTGAATAAAGGTGCGCCCCACGTAGTGATTGCGGATAAGCGCGTGCTCATAGGGTACACCCGCACCCTGAGCCACGCCGAGAGAAGCATATACCCCGGAATCAGGGAAGGGGATCACACAATCCACCTCAGCCGGAGCTTCCTTTACCAGTTCCAGCCCCATGCGCTTGCGGCACTGGTATACGTCCTCCCCGAAAATGATGGAATCAGGCCGGGCAAAATAGACCAACTCAAAAATGCACTGACGCACGGGCGCAACCTTGCGCAGAGCAAGGCTTTTATATTCCAGCGCTCCGCGTTCGATGATTATCATTTCGCCGGGGCGCACGCCGCGCAGGCGCTCTGCTTCCAGCAGATCAAAGGCGCAGCTTTCAGAGGCAAAAACCCAGGCGTCCCCCAGCCGCCCCATGACCAGTGGGTGGAATCCATGCGGATCACGCACGGCAATGAGCTTGCCTCCTGCCTGGATCATCAGGCAATACGCGCCTTCCACCCGATCGCACGCGGAGAGTATGGCCTCTTCCAGACTCATGTCTTTCAGACAGTGGGAGATAAGATGCAGAAAAATTTCGCTGTCGCTGGTGGTCTGAAAAATGGCTCCTGTGTCTTCCAGTTCGGACCGCAATTCCGCCGCGTTGGTCAGATTGCCGTTGTGCGCAAGGGAAAGCTGCATGCCGCCGCGCATGCGCACGGTCAAGGGCTGGGCGTTGCGCGGCTCGGGTTTCCCCGTGGTGGAGTAGCGCACATGCCCCACGGCAACATCTCCGGGCAGAAGAACGAGAACCTCTTCAGTAAAGACATCAGGCACCAGCCCCATGCCCACGTGGCTGTGAATCTCGCCGTCCGCCCAGGTGGCGATGCCCGCGCTTTCCTGCCCGCGATGCTGGAGGGCGTAAAGACCGAAATAAGCCAGACGGGCTGCGTCCTCATGTCCGCTGATGCCGAAGATGCCGCACATAGCATATATCCTTAGAGCTGTTTTGCTGAGAAGCAGATTAACGTCCCGCCAGGAGGGAACGTTTTGGGTAGGGAACTTTTGTAGCCTACTCCGCGCCTCCTGTCACCCGCCTGAACGCCGCACGGCACTGCAGGCCCAGGCAGCATGCGCCCGCCGCGCCCGCGCCGTACAGCAACGTAAATCCGCCGCACATAAAGAGCCAGCCGCATGCAAAGGGAGCCAGAGTTTGCGAGGCGCGGAACAGCGTGGAAAAAAGAGAAAGAATGGTTGCCCGCGTGTCCGGTGTGGCGCAACCGGCTACTCCCACCGTCACCAGTGCGGTCAGCATGCCCTGCGCGCCACCGTACAGAGCCAGAGCCAAGGGCAGCAGGGCAATGGACGGAGCCAGCCACAGGCCCAAAAGGCCAAGGGCCGCAGCAAATCCGCAATACAGGCCGATGCGCGGCATGGGCACGGCCCGGACAACGCGCCCCGCCGAAAGACAGCTTACGGCCAGACTGGCGGAGAACACGGAAAACATGGGCCCCACCATGTGCGGCGATGCGCCGAGCCTGTCCGTCACCAGCGCGGGCAGATAAGCGTAGAGCACGCCGAACATGATCAACGCCATAAGCATGCGCGCGCCGTACAAACTGAGCAGCGTGCGGGACGAGATCAGGCTTCGCACGTTGGACAGATAGGAATCAAGGGACGGCGCGGAAGCAGCGTCGTAGCGCATGGGGCGACGAAACCACAACAAAAAAAGGGGAATGCCTGTGAATACAGGCAACAGAAAAGACGCCCTCCAGCCGGCAAAAGCCAAAACCGCACCGGAAAGCAACGGAAACGTGGCGACGCCGATGTACATGATCGATGCGCAACGGCCAATCTGGAGCACCCGTTCCTCTCCGCGAAAGTGATCCGTCACCAATGTATTATAGAGCGCTTCCAGCGGCGTGACGGCCAGCCCCTGGCAGGCCCGCCAGAACACCAGCCAGCCGTAGCTGGAGGAAAGAAAACACATGAATGAGCTGACCGCGCATAACAGGATGCCGCCCAACAGGATTGGCTTACGCCCCAGGCGATCTTCCAACACGCCGAACACGGGGATGACGCACGCCCCCGGCAACGCGTACATGGAAATCATCAGGCCCAGCTCCAGAGGAGAAAGCGCATATTCCACAGCGATAAACGGCAACAGCGGCATGACCAGCGGGTTGCCGAAGGAAGCGAAATACGCCAGCGCATAGATGGACAGCACCGTGCCGCGAGATGGCGAAACAAAAGAATCGTTCATGATTCTCCCCGAAACGGGAACAGGTTCGCTTGAGAGCTTTTCAATGTTGAAATGCTCTCAAGCAGAGAAAGCGCGACCGCTACAACGGTTGCGCTTTTCCTGCCATCCTGCCAAAGCTCAGGATATCTTACGCTTCCGCCGTAGAAACCCCGACGGAAGGAAAGGGATCATATTCCTTGGGATCGTCAAAGATATGTACCCCGTTGGGATAGTTAGCATGCTGCGGGCGGGGAAGCTTGTTCACCACATAGTCCACATGTTCGCGCAGGTCTTCCGCCGCGCGGGTCCATAGCGGGTCCAACGCAACCTTGATGCCTTCGCGCCGTATCAGCTTCACGGCTGGCACGTAGTCCGCGTCATTAGCCAGCAACACCAGACGTTCCGCCTGCTGCTTGTAGGCGATGGTGGCAAAGTCCAGCCCCAGGCGCATATCCACGCCTTTCTGCCGGATATCCGGATAAATGTCCCGGCTTTCGATGTCTTCCACATCGATTTCCCCGGCCATGAGTTCCCCCAGTTTGGTGGAATCGAGCTGCCATTGCCCTGCCTGCCATGCGGAACGGCCAAGACGCAACGCGACTTCTGGCGTAGCCCTCAGGCTCTGAAGAAACTGCTGTTTGCGGGCCACCAGCGGCGTCTGGGAAAAATCGACCGGTCCGTCCAGGGGGTGCTCTCCCCGGCCGGTAAAGGGCATGGCGTCATAAAAAAGAATGCGGCTGATGCACTCGTTCGGTCCGAGGTGGGAAAGACAGTGACGGCGGATGCCCGGGCCGTCGAAATAAAAAGCTTTGAGCGTAATGATGCGCTTGCGCATGAACTCGCCGTCAACGACGAAAATGACACGATCCATAAAAACCTGCATTTCTTTTTTGGCGCGGAGAAGCAGCCCCGCAAGTGGACGAAAGATATAAAGGCCCCTGCCTGGGCACGGTCGTTAAGGCTCATTAGAGCGACTTGACGTTATGGAGGTTCCCCTCCGCATTGCTTTTTTGCTGAAAACCCATCTTGCGCCGCCTGCAGGACAACAAGAGATAACTGTCATAAGGCGAATTCACTTTGTCATCAGATCACGTTACGGAGATCACAATTACAGCTCCACGCCCCGCGTAATCAGGGGGAAACTCGTCGCGCGACAATTTCAACAACACGAATTTTCAGTAAAAATCTGCACGGAACGGCTTTGATGCTTGCAATACCAAGGCTCTCCGGGCGGCAAGTTCAAGCACATGAGGTATATGTCTTCGCTCTAGGCGGGCATAACGATAAATTCCCCTTGCCAAGTCGTCAAGTTTTTCCGCTGAATTCGACTGGATAGCCATTTCAAAGCCAGAGCCTTGCCAAAGTGCGGCGCTTTTTTCTCCAGTCTTTACAGCAAACGGCTTTGGCCCTATTCTTGCGGCTTGCCCAAGTTTCAGCGTCCGGCCCGACGGGGCCGACACCGCATCTGCGCACCCACGGAGTTTATCATGGCACAGATTCAGGCCATTAAAGGTTTTGCCGATCTTTTCCCCGAAGACAGCGCCCTCTTCCTGCGTATGGAACAGGCGGCGCGCGAGGTATTCCCCCGTTACGCCTTCGGTGAACTGCGCACCCCTCTTCTGGAATACACCGACCTTTTCTGCCGCTCCATCGGCACGGAAACCGACGTGGTACAGAAGGAGATGTACACCTTTGCCGACAGTAAAGAACGTTCCATGACCCTGCGGCCAGAGGCCACGGCAGGCGTGATGCGTGCGTATATCGAACACGGGGTGCATGCCCGCGAAGCCGTGAGCAAGTTCTTCACCATCGGCCCCATGTTCCGCCATGAGCGCCCGCAGAAGGGCCGCATGCGCCAGTTCCATCAAATCAACTGCGAATGCCTCGGCCCGCGCGAGCCGGAAGCGGACGCCGAAATCATCTGCATGCTCATGGACTTTCTGGGCAGGCTGAATCTCGGCGAACTCACGCTTCAGATCAATTCCCTGGGCTGCCCGAACTGCCGCCCCACCTACCGCAAGGTTCTGCGCGACTGGCTGGAAAGCCTCGACCCGGACTGTCTGTGTGAGGACTGCCGCCGCCGCATGGAAACCAACCCCCTGCGCGTGCTGGATTGCAAGGTGCCCAGCTGCCGGGAACATACGGCCAGGGCTCCGGTCATGCTGGATCACCAGTGCCCGGAATGTGCCGCGCATTTTGACGCGGTACTCCGTCACCTCAAGGCCCAGAATGTGCCTTTTGAACTCAACCATCGCCTGGTGCGCGGGCTGGACTACTACACCCGCACCACGTTCGAAGTTGTTTCCAACAATATCGGTTCCCAGGGTTCCGTGGCCGGAGGCGGGCGTTACGACGGCCTGATCTCCTCCCTCGGCGGCCCCGAGATACCCGGCATCGGCTTTGCCTGCGGCATGGAACGCCTGGCCCTGCTCATGCAGGAAGGCGAAGGGCAAGTTCTGGCCTGCCCGGATTTCTATCTTGCCTCTTTGGATGACTCCTGCCGCGATGCGGCGTTCGAGCTTGCCCAGAGCCTGCGCAAGGCAGGACTCGGCGGTACGTTGGGTTTTGAGACGCGCAGTGTGAAAAGCACCATGCGTCAAGCAGGCAAGTCTGGCGCGCGTTTTGCCCTGCTTATCGGCCCGGACGAACTCGCGGCGGGTACAGTGGTTGTCAAAAACATGGAAAACGGCGAACAGTGTGTCGTGCCCCGCGCCGGGGCCGTTGGCCTGCTCAAGGCGTAATTGTTTCTCTTTCCGCTTTTTTTAGAGCAATTTCACTTTGAAATTGCACCCGAAGTCAAGCGGAGCGAGACTTCGCCACGACGCCGGAGCAGCCCGCCTGACGAACGCCCCGAAAAGGCGTGCCTGCAGCCCGCAGGGCGTACAGGCATGGACAACAGAGCAAGCTCCGGTTTCAGGCGTGAAACTTGCGGGTCAGAACATAGGGTCTGGCTGGCAGATATTTTCAATAGTAAAATGCTCTAAGGATACTGAACATGAGCGACAGCAATCAGCTAATGGACGATCAGAAATCGCAGGCCGACATCCAGAGGGAACACGCCCGTTACGTCAAACCTCTCGGCGACTGGAAGCGCAGCCACAACTGCGGCGCCCTCAGTCTGGCCGACGACGGCCATGAGGTTTGCCTCATGGGTTGGGTGCAGTACCGCCGCGACCACGGCGGGCTGATTTTCGTGGACCTGCGGGATCGCGACGGCCTTACTCAGGTGGTGTTCAGCCCGGAAATCGCGCCGGAAGCTCACCGTGACGCTCATGTACTGCGCAGTGAATATGTGCTGGCGATCAAGGGCCGGGTGCGTCCCCGCCCCGAAGGCATGCGCAACCCCAATTTGCCCACCGGAGAAATTGAAGTCGTGGTGCTGGACTGGAAGCTGCTGAACACCGCCAAGACTCCGCCCTTCCCGGTAGAGGATCGCAGTGATGCGGGTGAAAACCTGCGCCTGACCTGGCGCTACCTCGATCTGCGCCGACCGCGCATGGCCCACAACCTGCGTCTGCGCCACAACATTGTGCAGGCCGTGCGCAACTACCTCAACGATCTTGATTTCCTTGAGGTCGAAACCCCTATCCTGACCAAATCCACGCCGGAAGGCGCGCGCGATTTTCTCGTGCCCAGCCGCCTCAACCAGGGCCAGTTCTACGCCCTGCCGCAGTCGCCCCAGCAATTCAAGCAAATGCTCATGATGAGCGGCGTGGAGCGCTACTATCAGGTTGCCCGCTGCTTCCGCGACGAGGATCTGCGCGCCGACCGCCAGCCCGAGTTCACTCAGGTGGACATTGAAATGAGCTTTGTGGATGAAGATCAGGTCATGAGCATGGCCGAAGGGCTCATGGACCGCGTGTTCCGTGACGCCATGAACATCAATCTACCCCGGCCCTTCCCCCGCCTGACCTGGGAAGAAGCCATGCGCGATTACGGAGTGGACAAGCCCGACACCCGCTTTGACCTCAAGCTCAAGGACGTCACTGCCTGCGTGGCCGGTTCCGGCTTCAAACTTTTTGCCGCTGCCCCGCTGGTCAAGGCAATACGCGTACCGCAGGGCGGAACCATGAGCCGCAAGGAAATTGACGATCTGACCGAATTCGTCAAAATTTACGGCGCACAAGGTCTTGCCTGGATCAAAATCCACGAATCCGAATGGCAATCCCCCATCGCCAAATTTTTGTCTGAAGCTGAGCGCGCAGCCCTGACCAGAGAACTCGGGCTTGAGCCCGGTGACATCGTTTTCTTCCAGGCGGGCGAGCCCGGCATGGTTAACGCCGCGCTGGGCAACCTGCGCGTAAAGCTGGCTCACCAGCTGAATCTTGTTCCCGAAAACACCTGGAATTTCCTGTGGGTGACGGATTTCCCCCTGTTTGAATACAGCGAAGAAGAGCAGCGCTATGTGGCCTGCCACCACCCCTTCACCGCCGTACAGGAAGCCAGCCGTGAAACCATGACCAGCGACCCGGGCAATGCCAAGGCTCGCGCCTACGACATGGTGCTCAACGGAAACGAGGTGGGCGGCGGCTCCATCCGCATACATACGCCAGAAGATCAGTACCGTATGTTTGAAGCTCTCGGATTCAGCGATGAATCCGCCAAGGCCCAGTTCGGCTATTTCATTCAGGCACTGGACTACGGCACCCCCCCCCACGGCGGTATCGCCTTCGGCCTGGATCGTGTAGCCATGCTGCTTACCGGCTCCGCTTCAATCCGCGATGTCATCGCTTTCCCCAAAACACAGAAGGCAACCTGCCTGCTCACCGATGCACCCGATACCGTTTCCGCCAAGCAACTGCGCGAACTCGGCCTCCGGTTGCGTGAAACCCCCACCGCGAAATCGGAAGTATCTTCTGACGCTTCCCCTGCTGTTTCCGGTGATGAAGCCAAAACGGAGTAAGCATGCTGCGTCCCATACTGCAATATCCCGACCCCCGTCTGGCCCAGAAGAGCGCTGAAGTCGCGGAAATCGACGACGAAATCCGCGCTCTGGCCCAGGATATGCTGGATACCCTCAAAGCCGTGGGCGGCGTGGGCATCGCCGCGCCTCAAATCGGCGTGTTCCGGCGGGTGATCATCCTTGACCTCTCGCAGGAGCTCAAAGATCCTGACGCGCCCCAGGAATTCAAGGCATTGGTCAACCCGTGTGTTACGGTACTCGACCCTGCCCTCCATGCCGAAAACGAAGGATGCCTCTCCGTGCCGGACTACCGGGCCACGGTGAAGCGTCCCCGTCGTGTTGCCCTGGATGCGCTCGACCTGGACGGCAACCCCGTTCACCTCGAAGGCGAGGGCTATTACGGCGCGGCCATGCAACACGAAACCGACCATCTGGACGGCAAGCTTTTCATCGATCACCTGAGCTACCTCAAACGCTCCCTGTACGACAAGAAGATACGCAAGGCGCGGTAGCAAACGTAAGCAATATGCGTTAAAGGGGAGGAAAGCTTTTGCAAAAGCTTTCCTCCCCTTTATTGTACGCCTGTACTATCCCGTATAATGAGGGGGCGAGGAGCCCCTCAATTTTTTTCAGTAAACGCAAAAGGTTTTAACTTTCCTCTAAGCTTCCTTCCTGCGGGCGGAGAGCTGGCCGAACAGAACCAGGTCGAGCCTCTTGAGGAACCGTTCTGTAAAAAAACGGCAAGAAGGTGTGCCCTTTCAACCAATATTCAAGGTATTTAGGAATATCCGTAATACCTGTTTCATCAGCGTAGCCTGCTGACTGGCATTTATTTTTCGCCCGTTGAAGTTCCACTCTCCAAAATAGACACAATAGAAAAGAGTGTAAAACAAATGGCTCCCAACCCGGCAACCACCCGTGCCGGGATAAACAAGGCTGACTGCGCCTGAGCTTCCTGGAACAAAAATACCGCAATGAAAAGGCTCACCAACGCTGTACATACGGGAATCAGGGGAATGCGGTTAGCCAGCGGAAAAGAACGTCGCCATACCAGTGCAAGCAGTAATACCTTGCTTAAAATACTGTAACAGACAATGCCGAGCCCGATCAGCACAAAACCGGGAGCAAAACGTACCGTTCCTTGAACAAAAAACAATACGGCAAGCCCCGCCAGAATATTGATGCTGCCTGTAACTAACGCTAAGCCCGGCCAGAGGCAACGATCCTTATCGCTATAGGTATTGCGCACCTGACGTACCACACTTGCCACAAGGCCGATCAAACTGGCACAAACCAAGCCGATGCCGCCCAGTACACAGCTCACGGTCAGGTACGTCATGGGATCGCCATCTCTGTAAGATATGCCGGCAACGCCCAGTGCGGCCAACGTGCAGATCACCGGCACGGCCACCAGAAGCCGCCCCACCCCCGTTGAAAAAGCCTCAGCCGGAATTTCGCCGGGGCGCCCTGCGCTGTTGCGAGGAATCAGCGTAAATTTGACGGACGCCGTGGCTACAGTGGCTACACAGCAACTGATCAGGCCAAGCCCGAACACGATATGCCCGGCAATGATATGTTCCGGCGACAAAACATCGTAAAAAAGCCATATCCCGTACCCGGAGGTGCCCAGCCCTACCGCGTAGCCGAGCAAAGGCATGGCCACCAGCCAGAAGGGACTTGAATGTTTGGTGAGCAGACGAATAATCGTCGCCGCTGTGCAAAACAGGGCCACACAAATGGACGTGAGAAAGACGAGTACATGCCCCGCCACAAAAGACGGAGGCATTTCGCCCGTGGCAAGAATCAGCAGCCCCAGGGCCAGCGTGAACACGCCCATGGCAAGCGGGATTATCTGAAACAATACGGCAATAAAGGGGTTCATATATAACCTCACTTCAGCTTAGGTTCATGGGCAGGCGCTCTGGCCGTTGCCCTCATGCTGCATTACATCTGCGATAAAGAGATACACGGTATCCCGGAGGCTGCTGATAAAATCAGTCGCCGCAAAAATCAGGAGGAAGGTGCCTTCCCTCCCGGGGCACGAAAAAGACCCATTACAGTCAGTCCCATGACCAGTGCGGTCACTACGCCCATGGCGTACGGTCCCTCCTGGCCCCAGGCCGTCCAGGCGAGGGTGAACATAACGGGCGACAGACTTTGGCTGCACCGCACAAAGGTTTCGCTGGCGGCAAGAATGGCGGCGCGATCCTGTGAAGGGGCCAGCAAGGCTACGTTGTCATTAATGATGGGCAGGGTAAGTCCTTGGGCCAGGCCATTGAGGAAAAGAAATGGCACGCAAAACCAGAGGAAAGGCACGAGCGGAATGATGAATAGGGACAACACGTAGGCGGCCACACCTGAGAACATGATGACCCGAAAGGAATGGCCCCGACGGCGGTGCAGCAACGGTAACGCAGTGGCCCCCAGCCAGGAACCCAGTGCCACGGCGGTGAGCACTGCGCCGATGGTGGAGGAGGACACGTGGAATTTAGCCTTGGCCAGCAAGGGAAAACAGGTGTTCATGGGGCCGTAGATGATGCAGTAGGAGAGAAAGATCAGCAGAAAAAAGCCGAGGGTGCGCTCGTGCACAATAATGCCCGCCGCCTCGCGGATATAAACCCGGAAGGGTCGCGCACCCGCAGGGCGGCGTAACGGCACAAACAAAGTCAATAATGCTACGGGTACAGCTAAGCTCAACCCCCAGAAAGGCACACGCCATGACCATTCGCCCACAAAGCCCCCTATGGCGGGAAACACAATAGAGCCGAGACTACCCACTGCGGTCAGTTTGCCCATAATGCGGGGCAGATGGTCTTCATCATACATATCCGCCGCCAGAATGGAATACAGCACACCCAGCGGCCCAGCTCCCAAGCCTTGCAGAATACGGCAGAGAATAAACTCCTCCCATGTGCGCGCAAACACCCCCAGTACTCCGCCCATTGCAAACACCAACAGAGCGGGCAACAACACGGCCTTGCGGCCGAAGCGGTCGGAGAGAATACCCGCCACGGGCGTCATGGCGGCTTCGGCCAGGGTAAAACTGACCAGCGCAAAGCCGATGCCTGCGACGGACAGCGAAAAAGATGCGGCTATCTCAGGCAGTACGGGCAGGATAATGGCAATGCCCATGGTACTTAAAAGGCGCACGCTGAAGAGAAGGATTTTTGCAGAAAAATTCGGCATAACGTCTTCCTGGCGGACGAACGGACAATGACGGTGCGACGTAGAGCGCTCAACGCTGCCCCACTACCCGCAAAGGGAATACCGTAGGTAAAGACGACGTTGGCGTCGTCCCTGACAAACTGTGCCTTGTGTAACCGTTTTCCACTTCGCAGACGGTCAGGCGCGCGCCACGCGTGACCCTGTAAGGCTGTAACCGATCCCCGCCGCAACGATGCAACAGACCGTGTTGGCGATAACGTTAACGGCGGCCAGCTC
This sequence comes from Pseudomonadota bacterium, assembly GCA_023450535.1. GTDB lineage: Bacteria > Desulfobacterota > Desulfovibrionia > Desulfovibrionales > Desulfovibrionaceae > Mailhella. The sequence goes on from JAEXGX010000380.1 coordinate 13,758, forward strand.
CAGATGGCCCGCGGTATAGAGGTCAAAACTGTTGAGTGAAAAATGGGAAAAGGTGGTGAATCCCCCCAGAAAACCTGTTCCCAACAGGCTGTACAAGACCGTATGCGGGGTGCCGCTACGCGCGATACACCCCTGCAAAATGCCCATAATCAAACCGCCAAGAACGTTGATGATCAGGATGCCGTAGGGAAAAACAGACGGTATGGCCACTGTTATTGCGCCGTTCATGATAAAACGGGAAACGGCACCAGCAGCCCCGCCGAACAATACCGCTATACTGTTGATAATGTATGACATGTACACTCCTTAACGTCATGCGTCAGATAATGACGGCATAGCCAGCCGCCATACCCAACAGGCAGAAAGCCATGTTTAACAGAATGTTGAGCGTACCGGTTATAGCCTTGCCTGCGGCATACAGCTTGAATGTATCCATGGAAAAAGTGGAAAAGGTGGTCAGCGCTCCCAAAAAACCTTCGGCGATAAAATCATGCCAGGGCACTGCGGGAATGTAATCCGCCTTGATCGCTCCTATGATAAGCCCCATGATGAACGACCCCGCGACGTTGACAAACAGAGTGCCGTAGGGAAAAGCCTTGCCCAACCATGCCGTGAACCACGCGGTGAATTGAAAGCGGCACCACGCGCCCAGGGCGCCACCGCCAGCCACCCACGCCAAATCCATACCTGTTGACACACTGATCTCCTTTGCCGCGCCATGCGCAACGCGGGCAGGAGGGAGTTCACTCCTGCCCGCTTTTTTTTACAGTTTATAGGCGGTTTCGCCGTGCAGGCTTTCATCCAGGCCGCGTTGCTCTTCTTCCGGAGAAACGCGGATGGGGCTGATGGCATTGATGATCTTAAGTATGATATAAGTGACTACAAAGGCATATACCGCCACTGCGACTACGCCGATGAGCTGGGCGAAGAATTGATGATCCCCGCCACTGACCTGATCAATGCCCCGGTTGGCCAGAAATCCCAGCAACAGGGCGCCTGTAAGACCACCCATGCCGTGCGCGCGCCAGACCTCCAGAGCGTCGTCAAAGTGCAGCTTTTCCTGCACGGCCTTGGCGAAATAACAGACTCCCGCGCCGCACAGACCAATGACAATGGCCGCCTTGGGCTCCACATAGCCGGCGCAGGGGGTTATTGTGGCAAGTCCGGCCACAGCACCCACCAGCACGCCGGAAAACGAAGGCCTGCGCGACAGGCTCCAGTCCAAAATCAGCCACATAACCATGGCCACGGAACCGGCAATGGTAGTATTGGTAAAGGCATAGGCGGCCAATTCATTGGCGGCGTAAGCCCCGCCAGCGTTAAACCCGAACCAGCCGAACCACAGCAGCCCCGCGCCAATGGCCACCAGAGGCAGGTTATTGGGCTGGGTTTCTTCGCCGGGCTTCATGTCGCTGCGCCAGCCGAGGAACATGACCGTGGCCAGGGCCGAAAAGCCCGCGCTGACGTGAATGACGATGCCACCCGCAAAATCGACCGTACCCAGCTTGGCCAGCCAACCGCCGCCCCATATCCAGTGACATACCGGCAGATAGATCAAGATCATCCATAAGATAAGAAACTTCAGGTAACCCCGAAAATTAAAACGCCCGGCAAAAGCCCCGGTGATCAGGGCCGGAGTGATGATGGCAAACATCATCTGGTAAGCAAAAAACATAATGAAGGGTACTGTGGGCGCATACAGAGGGCTGGGCGCGGCGCCGACCTTGTCCAGCCCGAAGTGGTAGGTAATGTCGCCGATAACCCCGCCGATGTCCGGGCCAAAGGCCAGGCTGAAGCCGCCGAAAATCCAGATCAGCGCCACAACGCCCATAGAGATGAAACTTTGCATCATGATCGTCAGGACGTTTTTGGCTTTGACCAGTCCACCGTAAAAAAAGGCCAGACCCGGCGTCATCACGCAGACAAGGGCCGTGCATAGAATGATAAAGGCGGTATCGCCGGTATTGAGGGAGGGCATAGTATACTCCTTTGTACGCAGCCGCCGCCCGCATGCAGGTAGAGGCGGCGACCACGGGGTTGTTAGGCGGTTTTGTGCGTGTCAGGCAAAAACTGGATATTGGGCAACAGGAACAACCAGGCCGCGATGACAAAGGGGAAGGTCAGGGTGGGCAGACCGATGGCGTTAAGCGGCACATTCAGCGCACCCTGAGCCACCACGGTAAAGATGGTGCCCACCACGGCATAGACGATAACCTTGGGGTTGGGCTTATAAAAGGCGGAGCCCAAACCGATGCAGGTCAGCACTGCCGAAAACTGATACAGGCCCGCCATGACGGATGCGGTATCAGCTCCCACCAGCACGGCCACGGCCACGGCCAGCATGGATCCCCCAAGGGCGAAAAGTGCCGCCGGAATGCTGGATACCGCCAGCCCGATCAGAAAGATAATGCCGGTAATCCAGTTGTTGATAAGAAAAACCTGGGCCACTCCGGTCAGCGACGCCTTGCAGAACTGGATAAAATCCAGGTCAAAGGTGGGTATGGGCGCGCCCGTGGGCAAACCGGGATGCGGCAGGCTGGTAATGGTAAAATGACCAAAGTTATAGGCCGCCAGCATAAGAAACCAGGAAGTAAAGACAAAGGGGCCGGTCATGGCCGCAACCTTCCAGGTCTTGAACACATTGGCCACAGCCAGCATGACAATGGTGGAAAAGATGGAGCCCGCGATAATATAAACCCAGAGCAAGGGGGTGGCGGCCATAAAGGTGGGCAGGGCGCAGCCTACCAGAATACCGTTATAGCCGTGCAGGCCGATTTTGATATCGGCCTTGGCCACACCCAAGGCATAGGCCGTCAGGGTGCCGAACAAAAGCCCCACTGAAGCGCCTATGCCCACGGCAATCATGCCCGCCTGCCAGGCGCCCCAGAAAATGCCCGCCAAAAACAACAGCCCTGTGAGGGCGTTGCCCTGAAACATAACCTGCCCTGCTCCTCGCAGGTATATCATAATGAAATTACTGCTGTTCACCATTCATTATCTCCTCACAAGCCCGGCTTGTTGCACGCCGATGTCAACGCCAGAGAAACTCTCTGGGCAATCCTTTACCGGTACAGGCAAGGCGGGCGGTTTCCCAAAAACCGCGCGTCAGAGCCTTTACGCTTTCCGTTGTGCGCCCGAGGGCGCGGAACATCAGGCCGCAGCTTTCAGGCAAAAGGTTCGCGCCCCATATGGCGTCCGGCTCTACGGTCGGCGGCGTCTCTGCCAGCACCAGACGCACCGTTTCCGGCGGAGCTATCAGATAGACTGTCCCCATCACATCAAAGCCGTTCATGACGCCTACGGCGTCAAGAGAACCGTTGCGCGGTTCCACGGCCATACGTTCCACAAACAAGGGCTGATCCACGCCGGGGCGCTGCACACGCACTACAGCGGCGTAAAGATCAAAGCCAAAGCGTTCGTCTTCGTGGTGATGCAGCCGACCGGGCTGCAAAATCTCGCCATACAGAGCCGTACCACCTTCGGCCACCACTATCTGCGTATCCGAAGCAAAACGCGAAGTGCGGTGCGGAATAACGGGGTCGGGCATATATTCAAGATATCCACCAGCCTCTACTTCCAGATACTGCACCTGGCTTGCGTAGTTGACGTCCATCATATGTATCTTGGTGGCGGATTGGGTGGTTACGTGGGCACAGGCACCTTCTTCCACCCGCACGCGCATCTCCATGCGGTCACCCTGCAACAAGCAACCGGAGGTTGTGATGACCATGACGCAAGGCAGCTCGGGCATGGCTTCGTCCCAGTACAGGGCTTTTTGCACCAGAAAGGGTACCCGGCGTTCCATGTTCCGCAGCAGACTGCGTCCACTTTCCGGGTCACGGACGAAACTCAAATCCAGAAATCCGCATTTGCCGTGGCTGGCGCTGGGCATCTGGGCCGGTTCGCCGCCATAACGGGCAAGTTCCGGCGTAAGATCATACAGAGAGGCAAAAGCGGCTGTATTCATGTCGTTTTCCTTGGAATCAGTGATGGGGGCACAACCCTGCGCAAACGGCTCAAAGGTGCAATGCCGCGCGCGCTCCGGCCGTCCGGTGTTACACATTCATAAACAACGCGTCGCGCATGATCATATCCGCCAGGGCTTCTATGTTGTGGCCGGTCATGCAGTTGGTGAAAATAAAGGGCTTGCCACCCCTCATGCGGGCGGAATCTTCTTCCATGACCTTGAGGGAAGCTTTAACGTAGGGGGCCAGATCTTCTTTGTTAATGACCAGAATATCCGACTGACATACCCCCGGCCCCTGCTTGCGCGGTATTTTGTCTCCAGCAGCAACGTCGATGACGTAGATGAAGAAATCCGCTAGAGCGGGGCTGAAGGTCAGGGTCAGGTTGTCGCCGCCGCTTTCGATGAACAGCAGGTCACTGTCGGGAAAACGCGCTTCCAGCTCTTCTACCGCCGCCAGATTCATGCTGGGGTCTTCGCGTATGGCAGTATGTGGGCAGGCGCCCGTTTCCACGCCCACGATGCGCTCTTCGTCCAGAACGCCCGCCAGGGTGCGGGACACATGTTTGGCGTCTTCAGTAGTGACCACATCGTTGGTGATAATCAGGGGCTTTAATCCTCGCTGAACCAGAATGGGCGTCACCGCCTCAATAATAGCGGTTTTTCCGGAGCCTACCGGACCGCCCACGCCGATACGCGTAATTTTTTTCATAACAGAACTCGTTTGGTTGGCGTCAGTTCATAAAAAGCCGTACATGTGCGTGCACATGATGGGCGGCCAGAATATCAATCATGGGTGCAAATGCCGCCATGTGGCGCCAGGATGTCTGCGCCGCACGGCAGCATTGTTCGGGTATATCGCCAGCGCACGCAAAAAGAATGCGCTGGGTATCCAGATGGGTCACCCGCATCAGACGTAACGACGCATTAAGAATAGTGGCGGCCAACCCATACTGGTGTACGGCGCAGGCGGCCTGGGGTGTAAGACCCAAGGCGGCGCACACAACTCCCTGAGCCACGGGCCAGGTGCCGGGGCTGTAGCCCCCGCAGACATGGGCCAGCCAAATCTGGGCCTGCGGCAGATCCGCCGCCCGGGCCGCCAGTTCCAGCAGTTTTTTCCCCATGCGCAAGCTCATGGCCCGGTTTTCTTCGCCGGGTTTGCGGGTCAATACGGCCGTATCCATGGCGCTCAATTCTTCCAGATCGCACCCTTGAGCGCTGGCACGTACGGCACAGGCCAGGGCCACGGCATCACCGGCGGCGGCCTGCGCCAACGCGGTGCGTGTGAAGCCGTGCAACTCGTCAGCCGTACGTACAATCCCGCATTGCACGGCGGATTCCAGCCCGGCCGAAAAGGAAAAGCCCCCCACAGGCAGCATGGAATCGCCAAACTGCATGGCCCGCAACAGCGGCAACAGGGGGATGGCCCCATCCGCTGAAAATTGCGCCGCAAAAGCCTCGGCAACAGACAGCTCAGGGGTTATGCCCTTTGTCGGCACGGCTTTTTTGCCGGTATACGGAGCTTCCCGCCTGACAGCTTGTCCCATGGCTATGCTCCGTGCGGATGGAGGTGTGCGTGTTCATGGCTGTGGCAATGACACTGCCCTTGGTCATGCGTATGTCCGTGCTCCCCGTGCCCGTGATGAGCGTGGGCGTGCGCTTCAGCGCCGGTATTGGGCTGGCCTGCTCCGCCAAAAAGCCGTCGGGCCTGGGCCGCAGTCAACAAGGGCACGACCTCATCGCCGGGTTTAAATTCATAGCTGATACCCGCAAAAGCATGGGTATGCATAACGGAGTTCATAACCGTGCGGTCCACGCTCATGGGCACATACACGCAACCGTTGCTGACCACGGCGGGCCAGTGTTGATTGCCCAGGGCGTGCCCCAGAGTAATGTAGCGTTCCATCAGCGTAAGAGCGTCGGCTTGGGGATCCAGGTGCACCACCATGACTTCACAAAGATGGATGCGGCAGATCACCGCCCGTGTATCATCACAGGCCAGTACATCGCCGTCGCGTAAAAAAGCGTCCCGATCCAGGGAGACAACAATTTCCTCACCACTTGCGGTGGCTTTGCGCAGACGTGTTTTCTGGGCGTCCCACTGGGAAAGCTCCAGGGTATCCACGCGCAGGCCGTGTAGTTTTTTCTTCCATTCCGGGCTGTTTTCGTGCCCGAGAATCTGTTCGACGCGTATCATGCGATGTCCTTTCCAGACGGGGAAAACGGGCTGCCCGTTCTCCCCGTTGCTGTGTTAACTGAAAAAGTACAACTGCCCCAGGGACAGATTCTTGGCCGGCTGCACCGTGGCGTGGACGCCGTCCACTGTCACGGCGAAGGTTTCAGGGTTAACCTGGATATCCGGAGTTTTATCGTTGCGTACCATGCTGCGCTTGGACAAGGATCGGATACGGTACACGGGTTCCACTCTGCTCTTGAGACCCAACTTTTCCGCTACGCCCAATTCGTGGGCCGCACGGGAAAGGAAAGTGATACGGGTATGCGCGTTAGCCAGCCCCATAGCCCCGAACATGGGGCGGTAGTAGGTGGGCTGGGGCGTGGGCAGCGAGGCGTTGGGGTCGCCCATGTTGGCCCAACAGATCATGCCGCCCTTGATGATCATTTTAGGCTTGGCACCGAAAAAGGCCGGAGACCATAGTACAAGGTCGGCCACCTTGCCCACTTCAACGGAACCGATGCAGTGGCTCATGCCGTGGGTGATGGCGGGGTTGATGGTGATCTTGGCTACGTAACGCAGTACACGGGCGTTGTCGTTACCGGCCGCATCTTCCGGCAGTTTGCCGCGCGCCTTTTTCATGGCGTCGGCAGTCTGGATCACGCGCACCCAGTTTTCGCCCACGCGGCCCATGGCTTGCGAGTCGCTGGAGATCATGGATATAGCCCCCATGTCGTGCAGCACATTTTCTGCGGCCACGGTTTCCGCTCGCACACGGCTTTCTGCGAAAGACACGTCTGAAGCCACGTTGGGGTTCAGGTTGTGGCAGACCATGATCATGTCGAACAGCTCGGACTGAGTGTTGATGCCGTAAGGCAAGGTAGGGTTAGTGGAACTGGGCATGACGTTAAGCTGGGCCGCCACCCGGATAAGATCGGGGGCATGACCGCCGCCCGCACCTTCAGTATGGTAGGTATGGATGACGCGGCCTTTGAACGCGGCGATGGTGTCTTCCACGTACCCGGCTTCGTTCAGGGTATCCGTGTGCACGGAAACCTGCACATCCATGTCGTCGGCCACTTCCAGAGCAGCATTGATCAAAGCGGGCATGGAACCCCAGTCTTCGTGGCATTTAAAGCCCACGGCCCCGGCCTCGATCTGCTCCACCAGCGAACGTTTGCCAATGGCATGGCCTTTGCCCAGTATGCCGATGTTGACAGGCAGACTGTCCACAGCCTCCAGCATGCGGTGAATGTTCCAGGGACCGGCAGTAATGGTGGTGCCGCAGGTGCCGTCGGTAGGCCCCACGCCGCCGCCCAGGAGGGTGGTGACACCGTTACATATGGCCGCCTGGGCCTGCTGCGGAGAAATAAAGTGCACGTGAGAATCGATGCCGCCAGCGGTGAGGATAAGGTGCTCGCCGCTGATGGCGTCGGTAGCATTGCCACACACCAGGTTGGGCGACACATTGTCCATCATACCGGGGTTACCGGCCTTGCCTATGCCGACGATCTTGCCGTCGCGGATGCCCACATCGGCCTTGATGACACCCTGAATAGCGTCAACAATAGTCACGTTGGTGATGACAAGATCCAGTACGCCGGCGTCGCGGCTCATGGTCGCTTCGCCGCCCATGCCGCCGCGCAGCGTTTTACCGCCGCCGTAGATGGATTCGTCACCGTAACCGCGCAGGTCTTTTTCAATTTCTACATACAAATCGGTATCGCCAAGGCGTATCTTGTCCCCAACTGTTGGGCCATAGAGCGCCGCGTATTCTTTACGGGAAAGGGTAGGCATAGTGCACCTCTATTCGCTTGCGTTTTTGAAGCCGACGGCAATGGCGTGGGCCACCTTGATGGCCTTGGGATGCTGATTGCCGCTCCAGCCGTCCACCAGATCATTAAAGCCGTAGGTACAGGCGGTTCCGCCGATGGGAATCAGCGACACTGTTTTTTCGTCGCCCGGCTCAAAGCGCACAGCCGTGGTGGAAGGAATGTTCAGGCGCATGCCATAGGCACGGGCACGGTCAAATTCCATGGCCCGGTTCACTTCAAAGAAATGAAAGTGGGAACCCACCTGGATGGGGCGGTCGCCGGTATTGCGCACTTTCAAGCTGATGGCTTTGTGCTGTTCGTTAAAAACGATGGGCGTATCCAGCAATACATAGCCCCCCACAGGGGCATCTGGGGTTGTACTCATAATGCGCGTCCTTACATAATAGGGTTATGGATGGTGATCAGACGGCTGCCGTCGGTAAACACGGCTTCTACCTGCACGGTGGGAATCATGTCCGCCACGCCTTCCATGACGTCTTTGCGCGACAGTATGGTACGGGTGTTTTTCATGACTTCTTCCACTGTTTTGCCTTCGCGCGCTCCTTCAAGAGCCGCAGCCGAAAGCACGGCCACAGCCTCAGGGTGATTGAGCTTGAGACCTTTTGCCTTACGCTGCAAAGCAATATTCGCAAGGCTGTGAAGCATAAGTTTGTCCCGTTCACGTG
>JAEXGX010000411.1 GCA_023450535.1 Pseudomonadota bacterium
GTTGAGCGGAGCGAGACTCCGCCGCGAAGCCGGAATAGCCGCAATTCACTTGCACTACTCCGGCGAAGGTGTGAAACCTGCCTGCCAGAACCCTATGTTCTGGCTGGCAGATGCTTTCAATCGCAGAATGCTCTAGACCGCCCGTTCCGGGCCTGTACCGTTTCTCCCTTTGTCCCGGCCGGATTGCCGGGAATGAGGTTGCCTTCATGAGCCTTTCCGCTGCTTCTCTTACGATCCGCGGCACGCTGGTCCCCTTCTCCCCTGCTCCGTCCGACCCTCTGTGCAGGGTCGCACTCGAACAGAGCGACTCTGGTTCACTGTTCGCCATCCTCCCTCGCGGTGCGGGCATAGATCTGGACGACATGGTGGGTTCCACCCTGGAAATCGTCTGCACTGTCCAACGCCCCGCACCGGACGATGAAGAAGGCGCGGCCTTCGTTCACGTCCGCTCCTACCGGGAACTGGACGCAGAGATTTAGGGCATTCTGTATTTGAGACGGTTTATCCGAACGAGCGCAGTACTGCGCCATACCGCTTTGCGTCACCGTGCAATGCTGCAAATGAAGTGCTGCAATCCCGGCAAGGCAGACAACGTCTTGTTTCGTTCGGTGCTAACTATTTGAAGCCGACCAGGTTCTGCTTCGTCGTCTCTTTTCCTCCAATGCGTCGATTTCGTCACGCACTGGTCTTTTGTCTTGCCCTCATTCCGCCAGCTCTCAGCTGATTTTCATGAGAGCAGATTAACTTTCCTTTTTTACGCAGTCCCATTTAAAGCTGTTCAACATTGAAATTGCGCACGCAGAAACACTACGTTCTGGCCACAAATTTCACGCCTGAAGCCGGAGCTTGCTCTGCTGCCCGTGCCGCTACGCCTTACGGGATACAGGTTAGGCCTTTAAGACCATCCGCCGGGTGGCCCGCCGCAAGTGAATTACGCTTGTGCTTCACCTGCGGAAGGCTGCTTACTCGCGGCCTCAAAAATTGCGAGTAGGCCGCTGTTTTACCACGCCGTAAAGCGAGCGATTTTTGTACCTTTCCGCCCGGAGATCCCAAGATCGCTGGGGCCGCCAGTGGGCGGCGAAAGCCCTCAAAGAAAGGGGGTCATCAGTCTGAGCTTTAGAGCCATTTCAAGGCGAAATTGCTCTAAGGCAGATGAAAGCCCGTTTCCCCTTTTCAAAAAAAAACAAAAAAAATACGCTCTGCCCCCTAGACGCCTTGCAAAAGCAACTTACATTCTCCTGCGAAGGCGGTCATGTACCGCCCCTTCTGAAAGATTTTGCGCCTGAGAGTGTTGTCCCGGCGGAGCAAGCTGCCCTGTAATGCTTTCTTGGCGCAGATTTTCAGCAAAAAATCCGCAGGAGCTGTCTGGTTTTTATATCGGAACGCTCCAACCCTACGCATGATGAGGAGGATGTTTACATATGGGCAAGATTATAGGCATTGACCTTGGCACTACCAATAGCTGCGTCTATGTAATGGAAGGCAAGGACCCCAAGTGCATTACCAATCCCAACGGCGGGCGCACCACGCCTTCCATTGTGGCCTTTACTGACAAGGAAACCCTGGTGGGCGATACCGCCAAACGCCAGGCCGTGACCAATCCCGAGCGCACCATTTTTGCGGTGAAGCGCTTGATGGGCCGTCGTTTCGACGCCCCTGAAGTCACCCGGTGGAAGGAACATTCCCCCTATCGCATTGTGGCCGCGAGCAACGGCGATACTGCGGTGGAAGTGGATGGCCGTCAATACAGCCCCCCGGAAATCTCTGCGAAGATTCTCGCCCAGCTCAAAAAGGATGCTGAAGCGTATCTCGGCGAAAACGTGACGGAAGCAGTCATTACCGTGCCCGCCTACTTTAATGATGCCCAACGCCAGGCCACCAAGGATGCGGGCCGCATCGCGGGCCTCGACGTAAAGCGCATCATCAACGAACCCACTGCGGCCTCTCTTGCCTATGGTTTCGACAAGAAAGCCAACGAAAAGATCGCCGTGTTCGACCTTGGCGGCGGCACCTTTGATATCTCCATTCTGGAAGTGGGCGACAACGTCGTCGAAGTGCGCGCCACCAACGGCGACACCTTCCTGGGCGGCGAAGACTTCGACCAGCGCATCATCGAATATCTGGTGGAAGAGTTCAAGAAGGAGAGCGGGATCGATCTGGCCAAGGATCGCATGGCTCTGCAACGTCTGAAGGAAGCGGCGGAAAGCGCCAAGAAGGAACTTTCCTCTTCCATGGAGACGGAAATCAACCTGCCCTTCATCACTGCCGATGCCAGCGGGCCGAAGCATCTGATGATGAAGCTCTCCCGCGCCAAACTGGAGCAGCTTGTGGGCGACCTTGTGGATCGTTCCATCGAACCCTGCCGCAAGGCTCTGTCCGACGCCGGGCTTTCCGCTTCTGAAATCGACGAGGTTGTCCTGGTAGGCGGCATGACCCGTATGCCCCTGGTACAGAAGAAGGTGGGCGAATTCTTCGGCAAGGAACCCAACCGCTCCATGAACCCGGACGAAGTGGTCGCCATGGGCGCGTCCATCCAGGGCGGCGTGCTCGCCGGGGATGTGAAGGACGTGCTGCTGCTCGACGTGACCCCGCTGTCTCTGGGTATTGAGACCATGGGCGGTGTGTTCACCAAACTGATTGACCGCAACACCACCATTCCCACCCGCAAGAGCCAAACCTTCACCACCGCTGCGGACAACCAGCCCTCCGTGTCCATCCATGTGCTTCAGGGCGAACGTCCCATGGCGGGCGACAATATGACTCTGGCCCGCTTCGACCTCACCGGTATTCCGCCCGCGCCGCGCGGCATGCCCCAGATTGAAGTGACCTTTGACATCGACGCCAACGGCATCGTCAACGTGTCTGCCAAGGATCTTGGCACCGGCAAGTTGCAGTCCATCCAGATCACCTCTTCTTCCGGCTTGTCGGAAACCGAGATTCAGAATCTGGTACGCGAAGCTGAAGCCCATGCGGCTGATGACAAGAAGAAACAGGAAGTCATCGAAGCACGCAACCATGCCGACAGCCTGATCTACGGCACGGAGAAGTCGTTGAATGACCTTGGCGACAAGCTGGATGCGGGCCTCAAGGCTGATATCCAGTCCAAGATGGAAGCGCTGAAAAAGCTCATGGAAGGCGAAGACACCGCCGCCATCAAGACTGCCACGGAAGAACTGGCAAAAGCCTCGCACAAGCTGGCCGAACAGCTCTACCAGCAGCAGGGCGGAGCTGCAGGTGCACAGCCCGGAGCGGCTGGCCCGCAGGGTGCGGCGGGAGCACAGGGCAACCATGGCGGTCAGGACAAAGGCGATGACGTTATGGACGCCGACTTCACCGAAGTAAAATAACCTTTACCGGTTTTTTTCGATAAAAACAGGCCCCGGTTCTCGCAACGAACCGGGGCTTTTTACGTCCGGAACAGAATACACCCGTCTTTCCCCCATTCCTTAGCGCTTGCGCAAGCCTTCCCGCATTCGTATACTTCTTTCGTTTTTCCGTCCGCGTGCATCTCTCGCGCTTTCTTATCCAACCTGCAAACCCAAGGTTCCCTTTCCATGTTTCACTTCACAGTCACCCCCATCTTGCTGACTGACTCAGCAGCCGACGGATAGGGGCATGCAGATTGCCCCTCCCTAAAGGGAGAGCTTACAAAAAAGGATTTCATCGGCTTTGCCGTTTTATCAAGCACGCTTTTCCCCCAGAAGGGGGAAGTTTCAAACCATAAAGGAATTTTTTGATGAGCTATACCAAGGAAGATGTCTGGAAGTACCATGCCGAGCCCCGGCCCGGTAAAGTGGAAGTATTGCCCACCAAGCGTGGCGACACCCAGGAAGACCTCACCCTCGCCTATTCTCCCGGCGTGGCCGACGCCTGCCTCGCCATCAAGGAAGACCCTTCCGCCGCTGCGAAGCTTACCGCCCGGAGCAATCTGATCGCCGTAGTCAGTAACGGCACAGCCGTGCTCGGCCTCGGAAACATCGGCCCTCTGGCAGGCAAGCCGGTCATGGAAGGCAAAGGTATGTTGTTCAAGCTCTTTGCCGACGTGGATGTTTTCGACCTGGAGCTGGACTGCAAGGACCCCGACGAACTCATCCGCGTAGTCAAAACTCTGGAACCGACATTCGGAGGAATCAATCTGGAGGACATCAAGGCTCCGGAATGCTTCTATATTGAGCAAAAGCTCAAAGAAATCATGAATATTCCCGTGTTCCACGACGATCAGCACGGCACAGCCGTGATCTCCGGCGCAGGACTCATCAACGCTGCTCATCTTGCCGGCCGCAAGCCTGAAGACATGAAGGCCGTGGTGGTCGGCGCGGGCGCGGCGGGCATTGCCTGCGCCAATTTCTACGTCGCACTCGGCGTACGCAGGGAAAACATCTGGATGTTCGACAGCCAGGGCCTTATCCACAAGGGCCGCCCCGGCGGTCTTACGGCCCTGCATCCGACCAAAGCCGCGTTCGCTCAGGAAAAGGACGCCACGCTGGCCGAGGCCATGCGCGGAGCACACTTGTTTCTCGGTCTGTCTAAAGCTGGAGTTGTCACCGCCGACATGGTCAAGAGCATGGCCCCACAGCCCGTCATCTTTGCCTGCGCCAACCCCGAACCGGAAATAACCTACACCGCGGCCAAGGCAGTCCGGCCCGACGTGCTCATGGGAACGGGGCGGTCTGACTGCCCCAACCAGATTAACAACGTCTCCGGCTTTCCTTTCATTTTCCGGGGCGCGCTGGACGTGCAGGCCACGGAAATCAATGAAGCCATGAAGCTGGCCGCAGCCGAATCCCTGGCGCTGTTGGCCCGTGAGGATGTGCCGGAAGAAGTAAGCCGCGCCTACGGCGGCAAAAAGTTCAGCTTCGGCCCGGACTATATCATCCCCAGCCCGCTGGACCCGCGTATTATCGAATGGACCACCCCCGCCGTGGCCAAAGCCGCCATGGACAGCGGCGTTGCCCGCGCGCCCATCGCTGACCTCGACGCCTACCGCGCCGGGTTGCGTACCCGCGTCACCCGCATGCGCGAACGCGCCGCCGCCCTGCGTGCAACGTATCAGAAGTAAAAAAGCATAGGTGAGGGGGCGGGGAACTTTTTT
>JAEXGX010000416.1 GCA_023450535.1 Pseudomonadota bacterium
GATTTACCCCGCGCCCTTCACATTGTTGACATTGTTTTTCAGTCAGCTTCGTCACCGGACTCGTCTTACCGCGCTTCGTCGAATCCGTACTTCTCCAGAACCGCGCGTCCAGCGGGGCTGAGCACGAAATCCACAAAATCCTGCGCAAGTTTCTTATGCGTAGAAGCGGACACCACGGCGATCGGATACAAAACCGGTTCATGCCCTTCCATCTTCATCACAACGCGAACCTTATCCCCTGCCTGCCTGGCATCAGTGCCATATACAAAACCCGCATCCACTTCACCGCGCGAAACGTAATCGAGCACCTGGCGCACGCTCTGGCCAAGAACGTATTTGGGCTGAAGCTTTTCCCACAGACCGGCAGAAGTAAGTGAATCACGGGTATAGCGCCCGGCAGGCACGGAGTCGGGGTTGCCCACAGCAAGGCGCTCGAGCTTTTCCAAATCTGTCACAGAAGTAATGACCGCCTTGCTGTCAGCAGGTACGATCATTACCAAAGAATTGCTGACAAAATCTTTGCGGCTGGCAGGATCAATCAGCTTTTCTGTCTGTGCCTTGTTCATGGTCGCCTGGTCGGCGGAAGCAAATACATCGGCAGGAGCGCCTTCCTTAATTTGCTGTAACAAAGGGTTGGACGCAGCAAAATTGGTGGAAATACTCGTGCCTGGGTGCGTTTTTTCAAAATCGCCTTTCAGTTCCGTAAAGGCATTAGTCAAGCTCGCCGCAGCGGAAACAGTCAATTCTTCGGCAAATGCGGAGGAAGATAAGGACGTCAGGAACAAACCGCAAAAAACTAACAATGCTTTTTTCTTCATGCTTTTCTCCTGTAGTATTTCGTGTTGAATTGAATACATTGCTGTAACTATAACCGGGAATATCCCGCTCGCAACACGGTCACCACTTGCCGTTCATTCGTGATGCCTTTTCCGGTTTTTCATTTTATGATATACATAAAAACCATGGATAAAACACCGCACTTCCCATCTTCCCTTCCTCCCGCTGCCGCAAAAGATGACGCTCGCCCCGGTCTCCCCTTGGCATCATTGCCCGGTATTGAGCATCTTTCCGCCCAGGAACTGGACAAACTGGAGCAAGCCTTCAAGATTCGCGCAGAGAAAGCCAAACGTCCAGAACACAAAATATCCCGCCTGAGGCTTTGGCTCCTTTTCGTGTTGCTTCGCCATACCGCACTCCGGCTTGGAGAAGCCCTCGCGCTCAATGATGATACGGATATCGACCTTACAGGGGGTATTCTGCATGTGCGCGGTCAGCATGCACGCGCCATTCCTCTGCCGCACGGCCTTCTTCCCGTTCTCCGCCGTTTTTTCAGCCAAGCTCCGCTTTCTTCTCAACGGGGGACGCTCTGTGCACTCGATCCGGGTTTCGTGCGCCGCAATTTTTATGCCCGGGCCAGAGAGTGCGGACTGTCGCCTGCTCTGGCATCGCCCAAATCCATCCGGCAGGCGCGGGCCGTGGAATTGATTGAAGGAGGAATGCCGCTTCCCGCCGTACAAAATTTTCTGGGGCAACCCAGTCTGGAGAGCACCGGTGAACTTCTGGATTATAACGAATCGGATATCAAGGCCATTACCAGCCATTATCTGCGCAAGGAAGCAAAGCTGAAGACCAGCGCCCGCAACGTATTTCCCGGTATCGTCCACACCATTCGGCAAAACGGGTTCATGGCTGAAATTTGCCTGAAAAGTTTCAGCGGCCTTGAAGTTGTGGCCGTCATTACCCAGGAAAGCCTGGAAAATCTTCAGATTGCCGTTGGTAAAACGGTTATTGCCACGGTCAAAGCTCCGCTTGTGGTGATTTCACGTGATGAATGCAGCGTAAAGACCAGCGCCCGCAACAAATTTCCCGGTGTCATTTCCGCTTTGGCGCGTTCCGAGGTTCTGTGTGAAGTGGTGGTTGATCTGCGTGAGGGCAGTCAGGTTTGCGCTCTGGTGACTACCACCAGTGCCAACGATCTGGATTTGGCCGTGCGCACCCCGGTCACGGTATTGTTCAAGGCTTTTTCCGTCGTGCTTTCCGTGGCGTAAAACTGCTTTCAGGCCACAGCCTGAACAGACTGCACCAAGGGAGAAAACGCGTTGTTTTTGACTCCGGGCACGGCCCCGAGCAATTGCTCCAAAACGGACACTGCTGGGCGATCGCCATATTTTTCCCGGAAGGGTAATACATTTGTCACACGCCCGCGCTCATACAGCGCCAACTGATCCGCAAAGACTTCCACATCAGCCGGATCATGGGTGATCACCAGTGCCGGCAGGCCGGATTTCTCCAATATGCCACGCAGTTCCTGCCGTACCCTGCCCCGGAGCAGCGGGTCAAGCGCGCTGAACGGCTCATCCAGAAGCAAAAGGCGGGGTTGGGCTGCCAGAGCACGGGCCAGCGCAACTCTTTGCCTCTGCCCGCCGGAAAGTGTGGCCGGCATACGGGAAGCCAAATCGGCAATCCCCAGAAAATCCAACTGCTCCATAACTTTGCGCCGAACCTGAAGACTGCGGAAAAAACCTGTTTTCTCCAACCCGAAGGCGACATTTGACGCCACGTCCAGATGCGGAAACAAGGCAAAATCCTGAAACATGTACCCGATGCGCCGTTCACGAGCAGATAAGTTGACCCTGCCTGAAGAGTCAAAAAGAGGGCAATCCATCAGGCGAATGTAGCCTTCATCAGGGGTAAGCAAACCGGAAAGAGCGCGCAGAGTCAAAGTTTTTCCCGATCCTGACGGGCCGAACAGGACGGCGAAACGGCAATCAT
>JAEXGX010000037.1 GCA_023450535.1 Pseudomonadota bacterium
GGCGCAGGGTTCGCGCAGTGTGGCCATTTCCGGATCGCAGGAACTGCGGGTGGCGGTAGATTCCATTGATGAAGTGAAAGAACGCACTCTGACGTTGAAGGATGCCATGAATAGCCTTGGCCAAAAAGCCGAAGCTATTGGGCAAGTGGTAGGGTTTATCAATGATGTTGCCGACCAGACCAATTTGCTGGCCCTGAATGCCGCTATTGAAGCCGCTCGCGCCGGAGAAGCCGGGCGCGGATTTGCCGTGGTGGCTGACGAAGTGCGCAACCTCGCGGAAAAAACCATGCAGGCCACCAAGGAAGTGACGGAAGCTGTTTCCAGTATTCAGCGTCAGACCCAGGAAACCATCGCTGCTGTGGATAATGCCGCTGATCAGACCGTGCAGAGCGCGGAACGTGCAAGTGCGGCGGGTACTTCGATGAAGGCTATCGTGGAGAGCATGGAGCATGCGGCCCAGCAGCTGGAAAGCATAGCCCGGGCAACCGTGGAACAATCTCGCAGCAGTCAGCAGACAAACGAAGCCCTGTCCGCCATCAGGGAGGTGGCGATGGAAACTTCAAGCCACATGGAAATATTCACCTCTTCTCTGGTAAAGCTGACGAGTTCAATGGAAGAGCTGGGCATTATCGCCAATGCGTTAAAAACAGGCGATCTCGGTTCTGCGGTTTCCGAACATCTGGTGGACTGGACAAAAAGCCTGGCCACGGGCATTCCGTTGATCGACGAACAGCACAAGATGCTGCTGAATTATATCAACTCATTACACAGCGCCATGAAGCGCGGCGTCACGGATGCTGAGCTTCTGGATATTTTGAATGTGTTGTACGATTACACAGTGTCACATTTCAGTACGGAAGAACAGTTCTTCTCGCATTCGGATTATGCGGACACCCAGAAGCATTGCGAAATTCACCGCAAATTTACAGCCAAGATTGCGGAATTCCGTGACGCTATGGCAAACGGTTCCGCTCAGGTGAGCATGGAGCTGCTGAATTTCCTCAAAGATTGGCTGATCCACCATATTCAGGGGACGGATCACCAGTATGTCGATAGTGTACAGCGTGTGCTGCACGCGAATCGAAAAGCCTAGATTGTCTGAGGAATGTTGCTCCTTGCTGGACTGACAGGGCTTGACGTCCCCTGATCTGAATTTGGTCGCGTCTGTGTTGAACATAGGGGCGGAATCCGTTGACACGCCTCTCTTTGCTCAACGCGAGAGGGGGGGCAGGGGAAATTATTTCCCCTGCCGGGGTATGGGGCGGAGCCCCGAAAAGCCTCAGGCTCCTTTGACTGCCACGTGCAGATTGACCACGCCAAGCGTCAGGCTGGTGTGGCTGACAAAGGGAAACCCCGCTTCCCGAAGCTCATCGCTGAACTCGGCGGGGCGGGGGAAGTTTTCCACCGTATCGGCAAGGTAGGCATAGGCTTCGGGGTAACTGCAAATGAGTCCTGCAAGACGCGGCATGATCGTGCGCAGATACCAGTGGTAAAACGGTCCGAACAACGGTGTTTCCACAGGCGCAAATTCAAGAACGCAGGCCCGCCCGCCGGGCGTGAGCACGCGATGCATCTCCTTCAGCGCGTCCAGGCGAGGCTGCACGTTGCGGATGCCGAAGGCCATGGTCACGGCGTCAAAAGAAGCCGCGGGCAGAGGCAGGGCGCGTGCGTCAGCCACCAAGGGGGAAATGCGCTCTTTCAAAGAGCTCTTTACCTTGCGCTCCATGCCGAAATCCAGCATGGGCTTGCAAATGTCAGCCGCTATGACGCTGATTCCAGAGTAACGGCGGCACAACGCGATGCTCACATCCAGAGTTCCGGCGGCGAGATCCAGCACCTTGCGGGTGGGGCCGGGCACTACGGCGCGGACAAGATGCCGCCGCCACCAAAAATCAAGTCCGAGACTGAATGCGTGGTTTTGCAGATCGTACCACGGGGTCAGGCGGCCGAACATGTCGCTGACGGCCTGGGCATGAGCGTCGGTGGGAGCCTGTTCTTTCCCTGCAGGGGCAGTGTTCGTGTCTTCAGGCTCGTGTTCTGCGGCCCGGGCGGTATCGCGATCCTCGCGTTCGCTCATTGCTCGTCTCCTTCGTCCAGCCCCTCCTGCAAGAGGCGTTTTTTGCCTTCCAGCATGGTGTCCAGAACAACCTTGTGCAGGGCAGGGAAAATTTCACCAAAATTGGCAGGAGAAAGCCGCTGTGTTTCAATGAACTTGACGGCGATTTCCTTGCTGACCTGCAGGGCTTCTTTTTCCATTCTGTCCATACGGACTCCTCGAAGGCCGGCGCGCGCCGGAGCTTGCGCGGAACGTTCGCGCGGTGCATGTTCGGGGCGAATCGTTTCCGGAGAAAGGGGCCGCGCCCCTTTTCCGTGGCATTTTCAAAAGGAACATGCCGGATATTGAAAAACCCGCCGGGGGGAATGGCCCCGGCCACCGTGGCAGGGAACCGGGCGGGTTAAAGAGAAAGGAACGAAGCCCCTCCCTCTTTGTTTTTTCTGAACGTTATATTGAGGAGAATCGGGGGGAACCATTCCCCCCGACGGGGGATGGGGCTCCTTCAGCCGTTCGAGCGGAGCGCGTTACGGATGAAGAGAGCAGAGATGGGTCCCGAAAACGCAAGTTTTTTTTGTTTTGTGTTAACATGTTCTAGAACAGCTCCTTCAGCAGATCGTCTCCCCGCGGGGTGGGCTGGGAACCGTCCTTGGGGGGGACAGTGGTGCCCGCATCGGGAGCGGTGCCCGCCATGAATGGCAGGGTAATCCCCTCCACGTTGAAAGTCACAATACCCGGAGGCATGGTGAAATCATCCGGCGGATACGCTTCCAGTGCCTTTTTTCCATAATAGACATAAATGGGCAGGGCCGCGCCGGTGCCTGTTTCGCCTCGTCCCATGGGCTGTACCTGATCGTAGCCGATATAGGTGCCCGTGACCAGATGCGGCGTGATCGCCAGGAACCATGCGTCGGTTTCGCCGTTGGTGGTGCCAGTCTTTGCGCCTAACGGCCGGTTGAAGACGTTGGCCCGGCTTGCCGTGCCGTACTGTACAACGCCCTTGAGCAGGCAGGCCATGATATACGCGTTCTGCGGGGAAATTGCCTGCACATATTCCGGCTGGTTTTCGTAGATGGTGTTGCCCCATGAACCTTGAATGCTTTGGATCATGCGGGGTTTGACCAGCTTGCCGCCGTTGGCGAATGCAGTGTATGCACGGGTCATGGCCAATGGAGAGACTTCCCCTGCGCCCAAGCTCAGCGCGAGTACGGGAGGAAGCGATTCTGGAAGGCCCAAGGTCCAGGCCCGCTCCAGCATGGCCTGCACGCCGATACTCTGCGCTACACGGATGGAACAGAGGTTGCGCGAACGGGCCAGCGCCCGATTGAGGCGCATGGGGCCTTCAAAGCCGCCTTCAAAGTTGCGCGGCCGCCACGGTTCGTTACTCATTTCATTGATGAGCAGGATGGGGGCGTCCAGAATGATGGAACCGGCGGTGAAGCCGTGATCCAGCGCGGCAGAGTACAGGATGGGCTTAAAGGAGGAGCCGGGCTGACGCATGGCCTGCGTGGCGCGGTTGAATTGACTGCCCTCATAGCCGAAGGCGTACCCGCCCACCATGGCGACGACATCGCCGCTTTCCGGTTCAATGGAGACAATGGCTCCCTGAATGTCGGGATATTGCTGAAGTTTGAGCGGAATGGGCGTTTCCGTGGTGACGGATCCCAGAGAAAAAGCTTCCTTGTTCTTGGCCGGAGCGGGCGCAGAAAGAGAAACCCAGACCACATCGCCCGGTTCCAGTACTTTGCGCGCGTCGCTGACGACCACGGCAGTCACACTGCCTGCGGCGGTCTTGTTCGGTTTGCGAGCCCAGCCCATGTCGCGCAGAGTAATAACCCCCCTGTAGCCCGAGCCGAGGGAAAGCTCTGCACTCTTCTGGGTAACAGCGGTGACCAGCGCCTTGGCCCAAGCGTCGTTTTCCAGTTTGTCCGGCGCGAATTCCTGCTCGGCCAGAAACTTGTCAAATTGCGGAGGTGTCAGTTTTTCAATGGGGCCGCGCCAGCCGTGACGTTTGGTGGCGTCTTCCAGCCCGTGACGCAGCGCTTCGTCAGCGGCCATTTGTTGCACGGGGTCCATGCTGGTGCGCACAGTAAGGCCCATTTCATAGACCACGTCTTCACCGTACAGCCCGAAATCAAAGCCGTAGCGGCGGGAGTTTTCTTCGTTGAACAGTTCAATGAGTTCGCGCCGCACTTCCTCAAGATACCAGCCGCCTTCGCGGCCCATGCCCGAAGGCATGCTTTTGTATTCCAACTTTTCGTAGATGGCCTTGTCATACTGGCCATCGTCGATCCAGCCCAGGTCGCGCATACGGCGGAGCACCTGTTTCTGGCGGGCCTGTGCGGCTTCAGGGTGGCGGTAGGGGTTGTAGGTGGAGGGAGCTTGCGGCAGAGACGCCAGCAGAGCGGATTCAGCCAGGGTCAGATCCTTGGCGTGCTTGGCGAAATAAGTTCGGGCAGCAGCCTCAACGCCATAGGAGTTGTTGCCAAGAAAAATCTGGTTGAGATACAGCGTGAGAATT
>JAEXGX010000145.1 GCA_023450535.1 Pseudomonadota bacterium
AATGAGATTCGCAGTATCCGATTTCCAGTCCGCTGTATTCCCATACCACATCCAGAGTAACGGGATTGAATTCCGTGACGATGGAATAGTTGCCGCCATTGTTGAACACCATGATATTGCCTTCACCCGGCAAGCCGCGCGGGATCATGTGGGCATGATGGAGCATGCCCCCCGTCTGTCCGCCGAAGGTGCTCTGGAACTGGGTAAGCTGTAAGCCGAGCTTGGCGAGTTGCGGGTACTTGGAATAGTCCGGTCCCAATTGCCACACAACATCGCCGGTCTTGTGATCGACGATATAAATAGTGTCGTTGTAATTATTCATGATCAGATTGCGCGGATGAAAACGCTGATCACCCTGATCATACCATTTATTCGGTCCGAGCCAGGCCAGACTGTTGCCGCCCAGAGTGGGCGAACCGTCCGGGTTCGGCCTGCCCGCCGTGCGCAGGGTGTCACTGATATAATCAGCGGTATTCCAGGTCCAGGAAATCTGCTTGTCGTGGGTGAGGACTACTTTGAGATCATTGGAATTGACAGAAGCTGTTCCCTGCTTGGTGGAATCCAGTGCTCCTGCGGCGCGGCTGGCGATATAGGAACCGAACAGGGTATCACCCTGCGGATCGGGGTCTTGGCCGGGTGCGTAATTCCCCGCAGACTGGGGCCAGCGTACAAGATTGTGATGCTGTTGCACCGAGCGCACCTTGACGGTTTTTCCTGTTTTGGGATCCTTACGCTCCTTTTCCGTACCTCCGTCGTATGACCAGATGACGTTGCTGTCGAAATCCAGTTCAACCAGCATGTCCCCTCCGAGTTGGGGAACAGGCTCATGTACCTTGGCAGCCAACAGTTTTCCGCCGGGCATGACCAAAGGCGGAAAACCCACCACGTCCTTCCACACATGCACCTTGTTTCCATTCATGTCATACAGCGGCACGCCGCGATGCAGCCGATGTTCTCCGAACATGACATTGGAAAGCACGGTGTACCCGTTCCAACACTTGTCCGGCTTGTAAATGGTTGTCCCGGTTGGAAATACCGTGGGGGCCGCGCAGGCCGGGCCCGGCATGAGAAGAACGGCCAGCGCCGCCGCAGTCAGCATTCCTCGCAACATTCTTCCTCCTTGCGTTAGAAAGGCAGATTTGAGTTCAATACTGAACTTTTGTTTAGTATTTGAGTTTTAAAGTTCAAAGTCAACGGATTTAATATTAATTTTTTTTAGTTTGAAGGAAAAATCTAGAAAACTCGTGGTGTTGTATGATAAATTTTTTTTTAGTATTGTATTCCGCACCAGCGGCAGTACAGGAAATCATCGGGATCTCTGCGCGGTGCCAGTAAAGGAAAATTGATGAAAAAGCGTGTCGCAAAATTTCGACCTTGTCGCTTCACAGATGCGGATCGGGCCGTGCTGGACTCCTATCGTCCAGTAGTGGAGGTTCTGGGGGCTGTTTTCGGACCATATTGTCAGGTTGTGCTAGGTTCCTTGGAGGAACCGCGTGCTACAATCGTCGCGTTGGCGAACGGACATATTTCCCACCGTTACGTAGGGGAACCGGTAATGCCCGAAGGGTTGGAATTTCTTGAAGAACACGCCTGGCTTGGCTCGGAGGCGCAGGATGAGAAACCTCAATGCCGGGAAATACGTTCCAGCGATGGCCGCCGCCTGAGAAATGGCAATGTGGGTATTTTTAATGGAAGTAAACTTATCGGTTACCTGGGCGTAAATGTAGATATGGACGTGCCGTTGGCGGATTTTGTCGATGCATTTCGTATAAAAACTGGTGCGGAAGAAGAGAGAATTCCTCGCCATTTTGATGGCGATTCTTCACGCTTTCTGGTGAGAAGCCTGGAAAAGGCGCTGGAGGGGGAACGCAGGGATAAGAGAACAAACGCCAAGCAACGCGTCAAAAGAGTCATAGCCCGGATGGAAGCACTGGGAGCCTTCAACGTGCGGGGAGCTGTGGACTTTGTGGCCCAACGCTTGGGAGTATCGCGCAATACGGTCTATTTACACTTGCGTGCTCTGCGGGAAGATGAAGCTTCCGGAGGAGAATAACAGGCCGCGCCGCCGGAAAAAGGCAGACACGGCCTGGGAAGTCAATCTATAATCCTTAACCGCTGATCTTTAAATGCTGATCTTTGCGCCCAGCAGTTTGACAAAGGCGGCAATCCATTCGGGATGGGCGGGCCAGGCCGGAGCGGTAACCAGATTTCGGTCGGTGACGGCATTGGTGAACGTGGCGTTGGCGTCGGCCCATGTTCCGCCCGCATCCACCACGTCAGGCTTCACCGCCGGATAGCAGGTGCAGGTATGTCCCTTGATGACACCGGCTGAAACCAGAAGTTGCGGGCCGTGGCAGACGGCGGCAATGGGTTTCTGGGCCGCATCGAATTCGCGGATGATTTCCAGCACGCGCGGATAGAGGCGCAGGTATTCGGGGGCGCGCCCGCCAGGAATGACCAGGCCGACGTAATCGGCGCTGTTCACCTTGTCGAAATCATAAGTCAGGGCGAAGTTGTGGCCGCGTTTTTCCGTGTAGGTTTGATCTCCCTCAAAATCATGGATGGCGGTTTTGACTGTGTCGCCTTTCTTTTTGTCCGGGCATACGGCATGCACTTCGTAGCCGAGCATTTGCAGCATTTGGAAAGGAACCATCACTTCATAGTCTTCCACAAAATCGCCCACGAGCATTAAAATTTTTTTCATAAAAGCCCCTTTCTTCGTAGGTTTGCGGCACGCCGGTGCGGCATGCCGTGTTCTGGTGCTTTCAAATTAACCCGGAATGCTCGGGACGGCAATCGGGAAAGGAAAAAGGGCGTTGAAAAGATAAATCTGCCAAGCCGTTTTCAGGTAAGATTGAGGGCATCCCCCTAATCAGCCTCAAAAGTGCCCTCATTTTCCAGATAAGGAGGTTCATCTGCGGCAAAGAGTTCACATTATAACCATGTGATATTAATGTATAAAAGAAGATAATTCAAAAAAGAATAAAAAAAGTTGAAAAAAAGGTTTGACAGAGAGGGACGATGAGTGCA
>JAEXGX010000238.1 GCA_023450535.1 Pseudomonadota bacterium
CGCCCTATGTGTCCACAACCTGGATGCGCCGCCAGTATGACGACGGCGAAGGTTTCAAGACCTATGATACCGCTACGCCCGAATGGTACGGCCGTTACGGCATCCGTTACGCCAAGGCGTTGAGCGAAACCGTGGACTTCCGCGCCGATGTGTACGGCCGCAGCCAAACTGCCACCAAGTACCGTTCGTCTGACGGCGAGAGCGACTACGAACTGGGCGGCTTCACCACCGCCAACATGTCCATGGGCTTCGACTTCGGCAAGGAAAAACAGTACTCGGTCGTAGCCGAACTGCTGAATATCTTTGACAAGCGCTATCAGTACAACCAGGCTATTTTGGAACCCGGTGTACACGCCAACCTCAAATTCTCCTATCGTTTTTAGCCGCTCAGTATTTTTACCATGCCTATTTATTGAAAAAGAAATTCAAATACACTATCAAGCGTTCCGGGGGACGACACATCGCTCCCCGGAATGCAACCGTTACAAGAGAAAGCAACCATGCCTCCATCCCGCGTTCTTTCAGACGACCCTTCCCGCTCCGCCCAAGCACTGCGCTGGAGTGCGCACGACCTCGTCGTGCTCGGCGTTTTCGCCGCCGCAGCCAAGCTTTCCACTCTGGTGGTGGCTCTGGCCGGAGGCGGCATCAATCCTGTCACGTTGCTGCTCAAGAACCTCATTTTTACCACCATGCTGGTGGTCATGCTGTACAAGGTCCGCATACCGGGCACGCTCACGCTGTTTGTGCTGGTAAACATGCTTGTCAGCATGCTGCTGCTTGGCGGCAGTGTCACGCTTCTGCCCGCCATGCTTGGTGCGGCGCTGCTTGGCGAGGGCATAACCATGGCCGCAGGCGGTCTGCGCAAAGCGTGGGGGCCGGTGCTGGCTGTAGGGGTATACGATCTGTTCTCCAAACTCCTTTCCCTCGGCATGTCCTGGCTCGCCATGCGTGAAAGCCCAGGCATGCTTGTGCCCGTGGCGATTATCGTGGCACTGGGTTATGTGGGGTCATTTATGGGTCTTTTTTCCGGCGTCCGCGCCGTTCGGGAGCTGCGCCATGCAGGCATCGTCAGAACCTAGATTTTCCTCTTCCGTTCGACCTGACCAGGCCCGGATCGACGCAACGCCCTCGGGGCTGGACGTCCGTTCGCGCATGACGGTCAGTGTGCTCGCCTCGGTGGCGACCATTGCGCTCGCCGCGCCGGAAGCCCAGCTTGTACTCTACGCCATGTCGCTGATCTACGCCCTCACCATGCGCAACATCCGTATGCTGCTGATCGCCTATCTTGTACTCCTGTTCATGACGGCTCTGGCCTTTGCCTGCGTGCAGGGCCTGCACGCACTCGTGCCCGCCCTGCCCACGGTGGATTTCGCTTCCATGCTGGTGCCCTTTCTGCGCCTGGCTGTAATGATCAATGTGGTACTGCCCCTGGCCTTTGCCTCCCGCGTACAGAATCTGCTCAACGCCCTGCAATGCCTGCGTTTGCCTTTCTGCATCTATTTGCCTGCAACCGTGATGATCCGCTTTATCCCCACTTTCGCCCAGGATATCCGCCAGGTCTGCGACACCATGAAGTTGCGCGGTTTCCGTCTTTCCCCGCAAAACTGCCTGCTGCACCCCGTACTGGTGTTCCGTTTTCTGTTCATCCCCCTGCTTTTCCGCTCGCTCCGCAGTTCGGAGGAGCTGGGCATCGCGGCTGAATTCAAGGGCATGCGGGCGGATATGGCCTGTGGACGTTCACGCCCCTACCGTGCCTCCCGCTGGACGCGGCGCGACACATTTTTTGTGCTGGCCGCCCTGACCGTGGCAGGTGTCGCCGCGCTCTGCCAGCTCTCTCTTTCCGACATCCCGCTAGGTAGGAGCGGTATGGGAGGCATGCACTGATGCTGCTCTTTGACCGCGTTACTTACTGTTATCCCTTTCAGACCCGGCCCGCCGTGAGCGACGTCAGTTTTTCCGTCCGCCCCGGTGAAGTGGTACTGTGCACCGGCCCCAGCGGATGCGGCAAATCCACCCTGATCCGTCTCGCTAACGGCCTGTGCCCCCAATACTACCGGGGCACGCTCAAAGGCCGCATCACCCTGAACGGGGAATCCACAACTGCGCTCACTCTGCCGGATATCGCGCGGCGCATGGGAACCCTGTTTCAGGACCCGGAACAGCAGTTCTTCGCGCTCAATGTGGAGGACGATCTGGCCTTTGCCCTGGAATGGCAGGGCATGTCCCCGGAAGACATCCGCGAAAGAATCATGGAGAAAACCGGTGAACTCGGCATTTCCCACCTTCTTGGTTCCGGCATTCACGAACTTTCCGAAGGGCAGAAGCAAAAGGTCGGACTGACCTCTCTGTTGCTTCAGAATCCACCCGCCCTGGTGCTGGACGAGCCCACGGCCAATCTCGACCCGGAATCCACCCGCGATCTGGCCGTTATACTGGCGAAGCTCAAGGCCGCAGGGCTGGCGATTCTGGTGGTGGATCACCGCCTGTACTGGCTGGACGGCGTAGCGGATCGGGTCATGGTCATGCACGAAGGACGCGTGGCGGAAGAAGGGAGCTTTTCCCTGCTGCACGATGCCTCTCTGCGCGAACGCTATGGTCTGCGCGCCGACCGGGTGAACGACCCGCGCGCCACCCTGCCGCCGGTGGAATTTTCCGCCGTGCCCGTGCTTGAAGCACGGGATTTATGCTTCGGCTGGAAGACGGAACGCCCTCTGTACAGCGGCGCATCCTTCGGACTGGATTCCGGAGTGGCCGCGCTGATCGGCGATAACGGCACGGGTAAAACCACCCTCGCGCGCCTGCTCTCCGGCCTGAATAAACCCCTTGGCGGCGCATTCTTTGCCGACGGCAAAGAGCTTTCCCCCCGCGAACTGGCAGCAAAGACCGGCGTGGTACTTCAGAACGCCGATTATCAACTGCACATGAAAAGCGTCCGGGCCGAAATCCAGTGCTGTCTTGCTCTGGCCGGGCGCGCTCAGGAAGAAACGCAACGCCTGCTGGCCATGTTCGCTCTGGAACCCCTCGCGGATCGGCACCCCCAGTCCCTTTCCGGCGGAGAAAAGCAACGTCTGGTCATTGCCTGCGCCTTTGCCAAGCATCCGGCGCTGCTTATCCTCGACGAACCCACCAGCGGGCTGGACGGCCTGAACATGCGCCGTATCGCGGACGCTCTGGCCGATGTGGCGGCACAGGGCGCCTGCGCACTGGTCATTACGCACGATCTTGAGCTTATGGAGCGGGCCTGCTCCTGCGCTCTGCGGCTGCCTTTCCCCGCCCGGCAAGGGCAACGTTCAACTTTCCGGGGCTCCGCCCCATACCCCGTCGGGGAGGATGATTCCCCCCGCGCCCCCTTAACATAACCGCAACAACACCAGGAGAATCCGATGAACCACGAAGAACTGCGCGCCCTTGTGGCCGAAGCGCTGGCCGAGAACAAGGGGCCGGTTATGCCCGCCACCCTGGCCGGGCGTTTCGGCGTCACTGAACTGGAGGCCGTGCGCGCCCTGCCGGACGAAATGCGTGCCTTTGCCCCGGCCACAGCCTTCGACGATATCTGGGCGGAGCTCGCCACCTGGCCGAGCGCAACTGTCATCGTTCAGCACATGGGCTGCGTGTTTGAAATCAAGACCGCGCTCGTCCCCGGCAAGCACGGGCACGGCTACTTCAATCTGTTCGGAGACGCTCCGCTGGGCGGACATCTCAAAGTGGACGGGCTGGACTGCGTATGCTTCCTCTCCATGCCCTTCATGGGGAGGGAAAGCCACTCTCTCCAATTTTTCCACAGCAGCGGGGAAGTCATGTTTTCCGTGTATGTCGGCCGCGAAAACCACCAGATTATCCCCGCTGCACGCGAGTCCTTCCTCGTCATGAAAAAAAAATTCGGCAAGGCGTAAAGCCTTGAGGGGACGCTGTCCCCTCAACAGAATGATGAAAAACCCTCTTTGAGGGTTTTCGCCGCCCACCGGCTCCGTTGTCGCCGGGCGGAAAGGCACGGAATTCGGGCACTTAACGCCGGAAGTGAATTCCGGCTATGCCCTCTTCCGGAAGGCCGCTGACTTTTTCAGCAGCCTCTTGAGGGGACGCTGTCCCCTCAAACTCTCCTGGCAGGGGAAATGTTTTCCCCTGCACCCCTCATAAACGAATGATGCCCCTTGCGGGAGGCGGGGCAGCGCCCCGCATATCTGCATGAAACCTGGTCTTCACAACGAAAGGAGCCTCTCTGATGAAAAGCCTCATTATCTACTCTTCAAAAACCGGTAATACCCGCAGTATTGCGGAAGCCATCCATGACGCCCTGCCGGGCAGTGATATCGTTCCGGTGGAAAACGCCCCTGCGCCGGAATCTCTGCCTGACGACCACGATTTGATCTGTGTAGGATACTGGGTGGACAAAGGTGAGCCTGACGCCAAAGCCAAGGCGTATCTCGAGGCTCTGCGCGGCGCGCGCGTCGCTCTGTTCGGTACGCTGGGCGCATGGCCGGATTCCGACCACGCCAGAGAGTGCATCCGGAAAAGTGAAGACCTGCTGAAAAAGCCCGAACGCGGCAACACGATTCTGGGCTCCTTTATCTGTCAGGGCAAGGTTGACCCGCGCGTAGTGGAAATGATGAGCAAAATGGCCGCCGACGTTCACCCTATGACCGCCGAACGCAAGGCGCGTCTGGAAGAAGCCGCCAAACATCCGGATGACGCGGATCGCGCCCGTGCAAAGGAAACGTTCCTTGCGTTCGCCGCCCGCGTGGAGGAGCTGACGGCATGAGCGTCTCCGGCATTTACGCGGCCATCGGCCCAGCGGGAGGTGTGCTGGTGTTCGTCGCCTGCGTCGGCCTGTTCCTTGCCCTGCGCACCCTGCTCTTCCTCCATCTCGTCTGGAAAGAGTTCAAGCGCGACTTTCTGGATGTAGAGCAAAGCTCCGCAAGAAACTGGAACGACGTCGTCAACGCCAGCGACAACCCCCTTGTCTGCGTCATACGTGACATCGCCCAGACCCACGGTGAACATTCCGAGGACATCAGGGCGGAAGTCGCCTACCTCTTTCACAGGAACTTCGCCCGAGTAACAAAAAGCCTGTGCTGGATACGTCTCGTTTCCGTCGTTTCCCCTCTGCTCGGGCTGCTCGGAACCGTGCTTGGCATGGTTACCGTCTTCCGCACCATTGCCGAAAACGCCGCTCCCAATCCGGCTCTGCTCGCTGCGGGCATCTGGGAGGCTTTGATCACCACCATCATGGGGCTGTGTATCGCCATCCCCATGCTCATGTTCTACTACTACCTCATGCTCAAGTTCAGAGGCTTCCACGTCGAAGCCGTGGAACACAGCTACCGCGCTCTGGAGCTCTGCTCGCGCCCCGGCGCGGAATGCCTGCCGCCGAAGGAGATGCGCCATGCATGATGACCCGCTGAACGACGATATCAGCCTGGACATCACCCCTCTTATCGACGTGATCTTCATGCTGCTCATCTTCTTCATCATGACCACAACCTTCAGCAAGCCCGTGCTGGATATCGTCCTGCCCCAGTCAGAAACCTCGGAAGACCCCACCGCCAACAAAGGGGAGCTGCTCATTTCCGTCCGCGAAGACGGTACCTGCTGGCATCAGGAGCAGCAACTCGACAAGGACGCAATCAAGGCCCTCATTGACGCGCATCCCGAGGCCATGCTCAACCTCTACGTCGATGAAAAAACCCCGTTCCAGTATTTTGTGGAACTGGTGGATCTGGCCAAGCAACGCCCAGGAGGCCGCTTTGTCATCAGCACGCGCTCACCTTCCTGAGTACTGGTTTTACGGCTCCACGGCCCTGCGCCACAGTCGCGACGGAGCAGCCGCCCTTACCGGCTGTATCGTCGCGCTGAGCGCGGCGGGGATCTTTGCGGTCACGGCAGGCAAGGCCATCCTGCCCACACCCTCCGCGCCCCCCGCCATGATGATCATGCGTGTTATGGAAGAGATTCCCCCAAAGGACCTTCCTCCCGTGCAGGAAGACGTGCAAAAAATCATCGCCGAGGATTCCGAATTCAATATTCCCGCTCCTCCCGAACCTCTGCCTGAACCCCTTCCTCCCGAGCCGGTGCCCGAGCCGAAGCCCGAACCTGTTCCCGAGCCCAAACCGGAACCAAAGCCGGAGCCCAAAAAAGAAGCCCCGCGCCCCGAGCGCAAGCGGCCTCCCAGCCCGGCCCCAAAAGCTCCGGCAAAAGCAACTCCCACGGACGCCCTGCGTGAAACAAGTACCACAGCTCCGGCGGGCGAAATATCCGGCTCATCCGTTTCCGCAGCCGCCGTGGCCGAACGCAAGGCAGAAGGAGAATTGCGCGACAAGCTCCTTGCCCGGCTGATCGCGGAAATCGAAAAACGCAAGAGTTATCCCAAGCAGGCCCGGCGCACCGGAGCCGAAGGCACGTCTACCCTTGAAATCCGCGTAGATGCCTCCGGCGTGGTGCAAAGCTGCGAGCTGGCGAAAAGCTGCGGCTCGTCAACGCTGGACGCCGCCACCACCCGCTTGGGGAACAAGCTCGTCGGCCTCAAGACCGGAGTCATGGGCAAGGCGTTTCGCGTGCTCGTGCCGGTGAAGTATTCCCTGCGGGACAGGTAACATCACAGTGCGTTTCATCCTCCCTGCGTCAGATGGCGCGGAGGATGAAATGTACTGTTAAATACTTCGCGCGGAACGCCACCTCAAGCCCCAAAAGGGGGGGGAATGATAAAAAAAGAATCCATACGCATCTTTTCTTCCGCAAGCGCCACCTTTTTGTTCGCCACCTTTCTGTTTGCCTTTATCCTGCTGTTAAAAAATCTGGCGCTTGCATTTTCCGAAAACTCAACGTCCGGTCTGTTGATCCTCCTCATGGTTTCTCTCACCCTGATTGCGGCTTCCGCTCTATGTCTCTCCTTCCGCAAGGCGGCCGTATGCGTGGATAATCAAAAAATCACCTACTCGAGTGGATTTCTCAAGAAGGGTATCCCCTACCAAACCATTTGTTCCGCTACGCTTGTTTCCGAGCATGCTCTCCCGCCCATATCATACAAGATTTGGGCTTACAGCCTGATGAAAGAGAAAAATGGATTATTCAGGCTGAAAAACGGAAAAAAAGCATATATTGCCGGAACATCCGATTCCTATCTCTATTTGGAGACCAGTGACTTCGACGCAATATTCGCGGTTGGGGAGAAAGGATTGTCGCAAGGTATAATTGATATGATTTGTAATCTATCGGGCATCTCGCCAAATTTCCATTCGCCAGAAAAAGCGATTTGACGGGCCACCAGCCAGCCCGACATCAGCCGGGCTGGAAATCTCCTTTCACAGCCCCGTATTGCGCGTCCGGCGCCCCTCTGGGGGAGCACATTCCACTTCCCCTCACTCCTCATGCCCCGCGCGCGGCGGCAGAGCATGCGGCGACTGGCGCAAAAGCTCCAGATCGCGCAGCTTGCGCGGGTGCGCGGGCTTGTTTTTTTCATACTCGGCGAACCAGTCCTTCCAGCCGTCCCCATTCCCTTGAAGGTACAGCACAAACTGCCCCAGCCTCAGCATGACTTCCTGCGGCAGAATATGTTCCAGATCGCAGGAAACGGAACTGGCCAGCTTTTCGTCCAGTTGAAGCACATGCTGAAAGAATTCCTGAAGCACAATATGCCGGTGGGCAAGATCCCGCCCTACCCGCATGCCTTCCTTGGTCAGATGGATCAGACTGTACGGCTCGTATTCCACATAGCCCATTTTTTGCAACGCCTTGAGCGCGCTGGTAACCGTGGAACGGGTGACTCCGGCGGCCTCGGCCACGTCGCTGGCGCGCGCCGCACCGTCCCGCAGTTCATGCAGAAAAATGATTTCCAGATAGTTTTCCAGTATGGGAGAAAGTTTCTTATCGGTCACGGGTACTCCTGAGTGATGACAAACCCTGCTTTGCGGAGTTTGCGCCGTCTAAGCCGCCAAAGAGGCTTGCCGGAAAGGCACAGAAATCAGTCGGTTAACGGCATGGCACCTTCATCCGTAAGGCGCTTTGCGCCAACGGCTGAAGAGAGCAGAGATAAGCCGCGATCTACTCCTGATTTTTGAGGCTGCTGACTTTATCAGCAGCCTCGGGTACTCCTCACTTCCACCGAGCTCGGACGAAATCGGGGATTATCCATTCTGCCGTCTTCGCATCCCGTATTCAAGCCATTTTTTTCCCTTGAACAGACGAACAGTCCATGCGAATGAGGCATAGTGGCTGAACGTCATGGCGCAAAACACTCCGGCCGCGCCCCATTCCAGAGCGCGCGCCAGCAGGAAGGCCAGCGGCACATAGAGCACCCACATGCACAGGCAATTGACCATGCAGCTCAGGCGCGTGGCTCCGGTGCCGGAAAAGACGCCGTGCAGGATCATGCCTGCACAGCGGACGGGCAGGGAAAGACAGGAATAGCCCAGAAAAAACGCCAGTGCGGCGGCAGTTTCGGGCCGGGGAGCCAGCAGAGCGGCCACATCCTGCCGCAGTGCAAACAAGACGGCGGCGCAACAGGCCGCGAGACAAAACGTAACCCGAGCCGTTCCGCCGCCCAGCTCCCTCAGGCGGGCGGATTGACCGCTTCCCAACAGATGCCCGCCGAGAATGGCCATGCTCATACCCAGGGCCGCCACGGGAAAGAGCAGCACGGATTCCGCCGTCATGCCCAGTGCCAACCCGGCCAGCAGGAAAACACTGTCCCCCGGCAGGCCGGAAAGCAGAGAATAGATCACCAGATTGCCGGAATGTCCGGCGATATTACCCAATGCCGCAGGGCCGCCCACGCGGAACAGATAGGGCGCGGCCTTGCGCGCCCAGCGCATGGTCGGCATAAGTTTCCGCTGCAACACGCCCCGCCGGACAGCGGCCCGTAGATTCCAGATAAAGCCGAGCAGGCTGGCGGCAAAGCTGGCCCACGCCACCCCGGCATAGCCGAAATCCGGAAATCCGAGCAGACCAAGCCCGAACAGCACACTGCCGACCAGGTTGACCAGCGCTACGGCCAGCATGGCGAAAAAGGGCAAAGCAACCAGCTTGTAGGCACGGAAGACCGAATTGATCATGATCAGAGCATAGTAGAACGGCAACTGAAAGCAGTAGGCCGTGACGAAACAACGGACCACAGGCCGCATTTCCTCTGTAATGTTCATCAGCCGCAGAATGAGCGGTAAGCCCGCCAGCGCCGCCACGGCGATAATCGTTCCGACCGATAAAGCCAGTACGACAATGAGCGCGG
>JAEXGX010000295.1 GCA_023450535.1 Pseudomonadota bacterium
GTTTCGACATCGGCGGCATGACGGAAATGTACGGCCCCGGCACGGCCATTGACTGTGAGGCGCACGAGGGCCTGCATTATTGGGCGGACCTTTTTTATATGGAAATTATCGACCCTGAAACGCTGGACCCCGTCAAGCCCGGCGAAACAGGGGAAATGGTCGTCACCAGCCTGCGCAAGGAAGCCGCGCCGCTTATTCGCTACCGCACGCGCGACCTTTCGCGTTTTATTCCCGGCGAGTGTGCCTGCGGCTGTACCATGCCGCGCCATGACCGTTTACTGGGCCGTTCCGACGACATGATTATCTTCCGGGGCGTAAATATCTACCCCGGCCAGATTTGCGACGTGATCCAGCATTACCCCGAATTGGGTGGCGAATATCATATCGAGCTGACCCGCGATGGAGCCAAGGATTTTATGGCGCTCAAACTGGAACGCAAGGCCGATGTTTCCTCCGATGGGGACGAGGCCATTGCCAAGCGTTTTGCGGACGAACTGCATAAGGCCCTTCTGGCCCGTGTGGGTGTGGAGATCGTCGACCCCGGCAAATTGCCGCGTTCTTTCGGTAAGTCCAAGCGTGTCACAGATCTCAGATTGGATTAAAGTGTGCTTAAACCAGGAGCCGCTCCCGGTATACCGGGAGCGGCTCCTGGTTTAAGGCCGGTCTTGTTTTTACAGAGAGTTATACAGGCCGCCTGCCAACGCGCCGAGGCCGCCGCCAACCAGGGCGCCCATGCCGGCACTGCCGCCCGCGAGGGCTGAAATGCCCGCGCCAGCCAGCGCGCCGCCGGTGCCACCGAGCAGGGTGTTCTTCTGGGTGCTGGAGAGCTGGCAGCCCGAAACCAGGGCGAGCATAAGGGCCAGCGGCAGAACGATGATGCTTTTGCGAAGATATGCGGTCATGGCGAGATCCTTTTGCTTTGAAGACAGAGAGCAGATTATTTGCCCGCAGGCAGAGCCGGCGTGATCACTTCCTTCCAGATGACATCAAGAACATGCCGGTTACGTTGGCCGGGATTTCCGGTATAGAAAGCGTCAATGCGGTCTACAATGGCCTGGCGCGGCGTTTTTTCCAATGCGATAACCCAGCCTTGCTCAAAGGGGGAAAGCCCGATAGTGCGCGGCGAGGGCTGCTTACCGCTTCGCTTTGCCTGTTCCAGGCCCAGAGCGTATTCCACGGCGATGGCGTTTTCTACTCCGAACAGGAAGCTCAGCTTATTGTCGTTGCTTGTGTTCTGCCATACATAACCGTCCAGCTCGGCGACCTGTGACGTCTTGTCCGGAGCAGCCGCATGGGATGTGACGGGAAGCAGCGCCGTGGACGCGCACAGAACCAGAAAAGCAAAGGGCAACAATAGTTTTTTCATGAGGTTCTCCTTGACGCCTGCTCAGGCGTGTATTGTTCATAGAGGAAAAGAGCTTTTCCCCTGTGAACAATGTCTGGAACGTATTCTTTTGTATGTCAATGATTGCTGTCGGTTGCAATCCTCAGTCGGCTCCGTCCGCATGCTGGCTCCGCAGCATCGGGCAGGAGCCGTGCGGATTGCCTCTCCCCTTGAAGGGTTAGGTTACGAAAAAACTTTCATCGGCTTTACCGTTTTGTTAATCCCCTTTTCCCCCTGAAGGGGGAGCTGGCAAATCATAAAGTTCTTTTGCTGAAAAGCGTTCATTGCGCGTATTCTGGCGTACTTATCATGTCATCGTCCTGGTCTGCGGTATCGGAGATATCTCCTCCCATGTCAATGACGCGCACGCCCTCCCGGATATTTTTGAGCGCCTGGCGGCGGAAACGGCGCAACCAGTTGCCGTCCGGGCACTCGGGGGCGAGCAGGGTTTCAGCCAGCCACTCCGCGCTGTGCAGCACGGGGCGTTTGTTCAGGCCGTCTTTTGTCTCCATGGTCATCAGGGTACGGGAGATGCCAAGGCGGCAGGAGGGACAGCCCACCAGAATGGGCGTGTCCGGCGTAAGCCCGGGGAGCGCCGCCGTCAGGCGGCCGCGTTTGCGATCGCGCAGAGCGTTGTAGATGCCGGGCGAGGTGTAGGCTCCAGTACCGGATTCCCCGCAGCACCCCGGAGTGATTGCAATGCTCGCGCCGCTCAGGCGTTCAAGCGCCCGCGCGGCTTTGCCACCGCCTTTCACGGCTTTTACGCCGGACCATTCCGGGTGGCAGGAGGCGTGGTAGAGTAGTTTTTGTCCAGTGAGGACAGGAGCGCAGGGGAGTTTTTCCGCCAGCAGCTGGACAAGATCGCTCTGGGGCAGGGGAGAACCGCCCGGCAATGTCAGGCCGTGACGGCTCAGGCTGTCCCGGCAGGAACCGCAGGCCGTCAGAGCCGCGTTAACACGGAATCCCGCATCTGCGGCTTCACGTATATAACCGTCAAGGGCTTCGCGGTTGCGTTCCAGA
The DNA here is from genome assembly GCA_023450535.1 of Pseudomonadota bacterium. Classification (GTDB taxonomy): domain Bacteria; phylum Desulfobacterota; class Desulfovibrionia; order Desulfovibrionales; family Desulfovibrionaceae; genus Mailhella. The sequence goes on from JAEXGX010000295.1 coordinate 2,405, forward strand.
TTTTCCCTGTAGTTGCCTTCGGCTCCGGAACTGAGCAGCGGGTAGCCGCAACATAGATGTTTGCGCGGGATTACCACCGGAACCCCCGCGCGCATAAGCAGCGCAAGGGCGGAAAGTGCGATGCGCCGGTAGAAGAGACTGCCGCCGCAGCCGGGAAAATAGAGCACGGCATCCACGCCGCGTGCGGCGCGTTCGGCTTCCTGTGCGGCAGGCAGGAAGAGTCCCCCGTGGTCAAGCCGCAGAGCTTCATACAGATTGGCCATGCCCAGTTCCGGCCCCTTGTTGTTGAACAGGGGGCTTTCCAGCCGTTCTCGCCACATGCGGGGCACGAAGCCGATGACCCGGTTCTGCACTTTCTGCCCCAGTGCGGCGGCCTTGGCGGCCTTGGGCACTCGCCGGGCCGGATCATGCGCCAGCCAGTTAAGCACGCGGGCCTTGATCGGGTGTCCGCCCATGCCCTCTTCCTTAAGAAAGGCCAGCATGGCGAGCGCCACGGAGGCGGACTCGATTTTTACCGGGCATACCGATGTGCAACGGCCACATCCGGTGCAGTGCTCCACCATGTGCCGCAGCTCTTCCAGCAGGGCCGGGGCGGGTTTGCCGCTGGTAGCCTGCGCGTAGTAGATCGCCTCGGTGATCGCGCCAAGCACCATGTTTTTGTTGCGCGGGTGATATTGATAGGAGCGCTCGGGGTAAACCATGGGGCAGACCTGCTTGCATTTGCCGCAGCGGGTGCAGGTTTGCACGGTAGTCAGGAGCTTGATGAAGCGTTCCTTGTCCTGCAAGCCGCTTTGCCGGATATCTTCAATCAGCCGGTTGAAGGAGAAGGTGAAGGGTCGGACGGGTAATTCGCGCTGCACCAGCTTGCCTGGGTTGAGGATATCGCGCGGGTCCACCCGTTTCTTGAATTCACGCAGGGCATCCATCTTTTCCTTGCCGAGGAAGGATATCTTGGTGATGCCGATACCGTGTTCACCGGAGACTGCGCCGCCCATCTCCTGCGCCCGCGCCATGACCTGCATGGCGGCCTCTTCGGCCTGCTCCATCATGTGCGGGTCGTTGGAGTTCACCGGGATATTCACATGGCAGTTGCCGTCGCCCGCGTGCATGTGGCTGGCGATGACGATACGGCTGGCACACATGTATTCGGCGATTTTTTCAATTTTTTTTGCCAGACGGGGGTAACGTTCCTCCAAAGTCTTGAGAAACGCCTCGGCCCGGACCAGAACATCGTCGCCGGTGAGTTCATTCGCTGCCTGGGGACCGGACTGCGCGCTGTGGTCGTCCTCGTTTTCCAGAGCGGTATCGGTACGTGGGGCTTTGGGCGCTTCCCCCTGCGCGAGGCGTGAAGCGAAGGTGAACTCCCGGTTGACTTCACGATCTTCCAGCGGAAAACCCGGCAGACGGCCGACTTCCTGCAAGGCGTGACGGTAGGCGGCCGCGCTCATTTCCAGGTTGAGAGCCTCAAGGAAGTGGGCGAAATCCGGGATCGCCCGCATGGGAATGACCACGTCTTCGTTGATTTTAAATCCGGAGGTGCGTTTGGCAATGGCCGAGAGCTTGTGGCGATCCTCCCAGAACAGCTCTCCTTCCTTTTCGTCTTTCGCCACGGTCACTGCCACGTATTCGTTGTCGCCCACCAGGGCCACAATTTCGTTGACGCACTGATCCAGCAGATACTCGTCGTTTCCGTCCACTTGGACGATGATCACCGAAATGGGATCGCCCGTGTGGCGGATGGACTTGCGTTGATAGCCAATGGCCTGCACATATTTGACGTTGAATTCCTCCAGTGCGGAGAGGCGGGCGTAGTCTCCCTCGTTGCGGATGCGATCGCGCAGAGCCACGATTTCCTGAATGATTTCAGCAGCGGGGCGCATGGATTTGCCGAATACTTCCAGCACCATGACGCGGGAAAAGGCGGGCTTTTCGTGCAGGGTGAAGGTAGCTTCGGTGATGATGCCGTCCACTCCTTCCTTTTGCATGCCGGGCAGGCCGCCCAAAGCCTTGTTGGTCACGTCCTTGCCCAGGCCGGGCAGGCGTATTTCGTCCCCTTTCAGTTCAACTACACTGCGCATGCCGCCGGATGGGTCTCGCACCTCAAACACCGCCGTTTCTTCCGGCAGAATTTTATGGCGAGGATGATCGACACGCTGCACGTCAATGATTTCCCCTGTAGGCGTGACCATGCGCCAGGAAAGCAGGTTGTCCAGTGTGGTGCCGTATTCAAAGGCAAAGGGACCGCCGGAATTTTCCGCCACGTTGCCTCCAATGGTGGAGGCTGTTTTGGAAGCGGGGTCCACGGTGAAGAGCAGTCCTTCCTTTGCAGTTCGATCTATGGCGTCCTGGGTGATAACACCCGCTTGGCAGTTCAGGGTGAGGTGCTCCCTGTCCACGGTTATGGCCGTGAGCCGCGTCATGTTCACGATCACGCTACGCTTGAGCATGGGCACTGCTCCGCCGGTCATGCCGGAACCGCCGCCGCGCGGAATGAGGGCGAATTTCATGTCGTTGGCCAGACGCACCAGTGCGCTGACCTGCTCCGTGGTTGCAGGTTCGACAACCAGAAGAGGAAGTTCCATGCGCAGGTCAGTGGCGTCTGTGGCGCATTCGACCAGAGAACCGGGCCGGTTAAGCACGCAGTCTTCGGGCATCACGGTCTTCAGGCGCTCCACCAGTTCTTGCCGGAACCGGCGCTCGGCCTCGTAAGCGCTCCAGAAAATGGTGATGCCCTCACTGAGGGTCGTCACATATTGTTGGGCCAAGGCCTGGGATTCGCGGGCGAAACGTTCGTTCACGCTGGCCCGTACGGATTCGGGCTGGATAAAGGGGTTATAGGCGATGAGAAAAAGCTCTTCCGCAATGGAGATAGCCAGCTCCCGCACGGATTCCGGCCAGTTTTCAAAGGCTTCAAGGTTGATGCGGAGGATGCGGTTGACGACGAAATCCTGCGAGATGGAAATATGTGGGCCTTTGTGCGCCATGAAGTACTCCTTGTGCCCCGCCGGGGAGGAGCCCGGAAAGGGGGAAGCTTTCTTTATAGCTCGTCAATACTGGCGTGCGCAAGAACATATGATAACTTGACCAAAGTGATTTCGGCAGCTAATAGAGTTAAGATCAGATTTTTACGTGCCTTGTCTTTTGAAGGCAGGCAACCGCGCTCGGAGTTCTATGCGCACGGTCAACTTTTTTCATCAAAAATTTCTTCCGGGTCTGGAACCTCCCCCTCATAAGAGCGCGTTGAGACAAAATAGAAAACGCCTGCTTTTTCGGGGCTCTGCCCCGTGCCCCGCCGGGGGGAATGATTCCCCTCGATCCCTCTCAATATATTGGAACTATTCGGTATAGTGTCAACACGACCTAGGGGACGCTATTGCACAAGTTCAAAAGAAGGTGATGACGGTGAAATATAGTGAATTTCCACCTCGGCTCCGCCCCAGTTTTCTAACTGGGCAGCCAGTTCCTCCGCCACTGCGGGCAGTTCGGCTTCAGCATGTTCCGTCAGCATATCCAGATTGATGGCTGCACGAGTGGTGGAGGGCAACAGTTTGCTACGGTCGCCATTTTTCCAGCACCATGCCCGGCAAAATACATCTTTGTTGCCGGAATCCATGTAAATGACTTCCCCTGCGGGAGGCTGTTCCAGCACATCGGGCTGCCCCAGCGGCACATAATGCTCTGTACCGGTTGCGAAGGCGAGGGTAAGGTCGCCGCTGACAACGTCGAGGTCATCGCCGCCGCATGGGATGAGATGGCGCAGGCTCACGCAGTTGAACAGCGCCACCAATGTATTGACGTAGGGCAATTCTGTTCCCTTGTGTACGCGTTTAATCAGGTTGATGACCGAAGGCGGGTAGCGCTTGGGATTGAGGTGCATGGAAGCGAACGCTTCCGCCCAGGGCTTGAGCCGGGGGTGTTCATGGGGAGTAGCCAGTTCTTCGCGCCGGACGCTTTCCTCACATTTGCGTAGCAGGGCAAGCACTTCTGGTATTTCTTGGTTGTTGTTCATGCCGCGCGCTACCAGAACTGCACGGCGGAACAGGGGATAGCTCTGAAAAATTTTCGGATCAACGATATAGCGCATGAAGCTCTCCTGGCGCATGTTGCAATTGAAAGTATCTATCGGCCGGAATGCGATGTTCCGGCTTGCATGGTTCACATCTGGAACCGGAGCTATGCTCTGCTGTCCATGCCTGTATGCCCTTCGGGCAATGGGCACGCCGCAAATGAATTGCGGCTATTCCCGAAATGGTGTCATCTTTATACAAAAATACCATAGAGTTGAGTAAAACTCAAAGGAGGCCAGCGATGGAAGGGAAAAAGAAGCCCAACCTTATTACGGGCTGAAAAAAGTGGGAATGGCTGAATTTTCCTGACAAAGGGCCACATGAGAAAAGCCCCGGCTTCAACAGGTGGGCCGGGGCTTGGGGAAGGTGTGGTGCTAGCGCTTGCTATTCAGCCGGTTGGTAATATTGTTTTGAACCCATTTGGCATCCAGCCATTCTAAGGGTTGAACAGCCACGCCGGAAACCAGTACGCCGAAATGTACATGATCCCCTGCGGCGAGGCCGGTGGTGCCCGTAGTGCCCACGACTTGTCCCGGTTTGACTTCTTCGCCCGGTTTCACCCGGAATTCGCTGAGATGCGAGTAAAGGGTCATCAGCCCCAGGCCATGATCAATGACCACAATATTGCCGTAAATACCAAGCTCTTCCGCGAAGATTACCTGGCCGGCATTGGCGGCGGGCACCTCGGCACGGGCTACGGAGGCGAGATCCAGGCCGGTATGCACCTGATGATCGATTTTTTTTCCTCCGGATGTATAGGTACGGGCGTCTCCGAAATTGGCCTTGACGGCCGCGCGTGGCAGGTGTTGAAATTTTCCTTGCCATAAGCAGGAAGGAGCGCTGTTCCGGCCAAGTTCCATGAGCTTGGTATCATTGCGCAGGCGTTCGCCGTTATTGACGCAGACGTATTGCTCCAGGGTTGAGGCGTCCGCTTTCTCGGGGCAGAGCCGGGCCAGTTCGGCTGCTTTCATGTTCAAGAATTTTTCATTGATGGGCAGGGTGTCCGCAGTAAAATCCCGTCCGATGGCGTTGATCAGCAGACGGCTGGACGTGATATTTCCCGCGTAGTCCTTGGCCATGATTTCCGGAAAATAATTGGCCGTGGTCTTGTGGTAGGGGAAGGCAAACAGGCAGGCCCATGCCCCGTCAGCCTGCTTGTAGGCCGGGAAGAAAAGATCTTCACACCGGACGCCGGTTTCTGTCACATCCTTGTTCACGGTATAGACAATAAGTGCGCTGCCTCCCCGGCGGATGGCCGGCGGCACCGTGCGTACAGCAATGCGCGGCGGCTGGGTGTCCATACGTATGGATAGGGTGAGCGTGGAGGAGTTGCCCGCGCCGAAACCGGCAAAGGCTGTATCCCGTGCCTTGATCTCCAGCTCAAACGCCCCGTCGGGCAGACGGGTTTCACTCAGGTTAAAGTTCAGCTTCGCTTCCTTCACGCCCTGGGGAAAATCCCGGCGAAGCACTGTCATATCTTTGCTGCCCCGGCGCACAGCAACCTGGACGGAGCGCAACCCGGAGCTGTCGAAAAGACTCAGCTCAAGTGGCTGGGCCGGGCCGATCCGTTCCGGGTTTTCCGGAACAAGCTTAATGTCCGGACCGGCCATATCGTGCAGCAACATATAAGCTCCGGCCGCTGCAAAAGCGAGGCAGAGCAACAAAAAAACATGTGAAAAACCTAATGTTGATTTTTTTTTCATGATGGAAAACAAAGAGAATCCGGCATAGCATAACTGGCCGGGATTGTTTCAGGTTATTCCTCGTGTGTGTTCAACGGAAGCGGTTCATGCCCCGGCCTTATGGAAGGCATGTTCTGCCGCTTAAGCCTGTTCATCCAACAGGAGCATGGCGAGGCGCAGAAAATCCGCCTCGGTCAAAATGCCTACCAGCTTGCGCCCTTCCAGTACAGGCAGGCAGCCGCACTTGTGCTCGAACAGCAGTCTGGCAGCCTCGCGCAAAGGCGTATCCGGGGTCACACAATCCACATCGCACTGCATAACGTCCGATACACGGATAGCTGTGTCGATTTCTTCCTGAACCTTTTCGTCTATGTCTGCGAGCTTGGAAATGGTGCAGGCCAGAAGATCCCGGTTGGTAATCAAACCGACGAAATTTCCTTCGTCGTCCGTTACCGGTGTATTGCGGATTTTCGCCAGCTTCATGAGGGTACGCGCGTCGTTCAGATTGTCGGACGGTTGCAGCGTGAAGACAGTATCGACCATGAGTTCAGAAACGTGATGCATAGGACGCTCCTTGTCCATAGAGCTGTTTAACATTGAAGTTATATGGCCGGGACACAATGTTCTGGCCCACAGGTTTCACGTCTCCGCAGAAGTTGTACACCGCAAGTGAATTGCGGCTACTTCAGCGTCGCGTGGAATCTCGTCTTGCTCCGGCCCCCGGTAAAATACATCCCCGAAGGGGCGGAGAATTTGAAGTCTGGATAATTAATAGGTATAGTGGCGCATCCGGGGTTCCTCGTCAAGGGAAATGCGGTGAATGAAGCGCCCCGGCGCGGCTTCCGGAAGCTGAAGATCTGGGCGGGCGCATTAAAACTTGCAATACAGTAAAGCTGGCAACTTACGGTGCTTCTCTGATAGTAATTATACAAAGCAGGCTCATTTCACAGCGCGGCGCCGCGTCTTCGCGGCTTGAAGAATAGCGGCCGCAGAGATAACTGCTTGCCATTTTGGGGCGTCAATACTCGCTTTGCGCTCATTGACGCTACTGGGTGGCGCAGTATAATGCTCTCACCCCGGGCTGAAGACGCGTGACGAAAGAAGGACAAAAGCAAGATGCACTTTGCAGATATGGATTACCGCATACCACGCCAGCGCATGGTGCGCGAGCAGTTGGCCGGTAGAGGCATTCGGGACGCACGGGTGCTGGAAGCCATGGGGAGCCTGCCCCGGCATCTTTTTGTGCCGGAAGGGCTTATACCTACGGCCTATGACGACCGGCCCCTGCCGATAGGGCACGGTCAGACCATTTCTCAGCCTTGGCTCGTGGGGCTTATGTGCCAGATGCTTGAAGCCGAACCCGGCATGAGTGTACTGGAAGTGGGCACAGGATCGGGATATCAGGCTGCTGTGCTGTACCGTATGGGGCTTACCGTGTTCAGTGTGGAACGTCTGCGGCCCCTGTACATGGACGCACGCGAACGCCTGACTTCACTCGGCATGCACAATGTGCGCACGTTGCTCTCCGACGGAACGCTTGGTTGGCCCGAGATGGCTCCGTTCGACCGGATCATTGTAGCTGCAGGCGGACCAGGCATCCCCGAAGCTCTGGCGGATCAACTGGCGGATCCGGGGATAATGGTCATTCCGGCTGGCAAGCAGCGTGGGACTCAGCGTCTTGTCCGCGTTCGCAAGGAAAACGGGCGCATGAATGTGGAGGATTGCGGAGCAGTAGCGTTTGTGGACCTGGTGGGCAATTGCGGTTGGAGCCAGAAATAGCCGCCGACTCTTGCGCGTTGGCATAACGTGAAGAGAAGCCCTGCATGCGCGGGGGGCGCGCCGTCCAAGATTCGTTTTCAGGAAAACTGGCCGGGTGGAAAGGTAGGGAAGCCGCCTAGTTAACGCCGGAAGAGAATTTTTGCTATGCCTCTTTGGGGTTGCTGCTGGTAACGCCAGCAGCATCAAAAATCAGGAGCAGGTCGCGGCTTTGCCGCGCCGTCACCTGGGCGAAGGCTGTCCAGAAGTGGCATTTCCCTTGGCCGCATAGCGGCTTAAGGAAACAGATAGCAACGCAACGACTAATTTTTGTGCCTTTCCACCCTGCGATTCCAGAACACAGGGGGGGGCACAGTCTAAGGAGCTGATTTTGTCAACAGCATGGATATTTTTTCTGTCGGGACACTCTGGAGGCGAAAGGGAAAAATGAATTGACAAAACGGCTCGACCGATGAAAACCCTATGCATACCTCTCCCTGTGCTGGCGGGGAATTTGTATGGCGTCCATCCGGTTTTGTCTCCCCTGCAAAGGGAGGGCGGATGATGCCAAACACAGCTTGAAGCATATCAGATTGAAGTGTTTTTGCAGGATATTTCGGGAAATTTTTTTAAGGAATGTGCCATGGCCTCCTCCCTGTCACTTTGGGCGCAGGTGAAGCGTCTCAACTGGGCCAACCGGATTACGCTGCTGCGCATTGGCGCTGCTTTGCCCATTGTTGTTCTCATGCATTTCCCTCGTCCCTTATGGTGTTGGATTGCAGCCTCTCTGTTCGTGCTTGCCTCGCTCAGTGATTTTCTGGACGGGTATATCGCCCGCCGCGAAGGCATGGTTACCACGTTCGGTAAATTTCTTGATCCCCTGGCTGATAAATTGCTCATCTGTTCTGTTCTGGTGCAGATGGTGGCTTTGGGATGGGTGCCTGCCTGGGTGACGATTCTCGTCATCGTACGGGAGCTGGCCGTGACCGGGCTGAGGGCTGTTGCGGCAGATCATGGCGTGGTCATCGCGGCGGACAGATACGGTAAATGGAAAACAGTGCTCCAGATCGTGGCGCTTGTTCCCTTGCTGATTCATTATCCTTTCTGGGGCTTGCCGGTGCATGGCATCGGAATTTTTATTCTTTACATCGCGCTGATTCTCACGATAGTATCAGGCGTTAATTATTTTTATCGTTTTTACTGCGACTGGAGTTCGTCCCGATTTGATACTACGGATGCAGGAGATGCGGCCAAAGCATCGGACCCGCTGCAGCATCCCAATCAAGACGCCTCCTGAGCCAAAAAGGCGAACAGGTCGCGCAGGATTCAGATATGAGTGGCCGAGACGGTGGAACTTCGCTTTCTTTTTTCTGGCGTTTTGCCATTCTGGCCCTGGCGTTGTTTCTGAACGCTACTCTGGCGGTTCGTTTGCTGTGGGGCGATCAGAGTGTGAGCGAATGGCGAAACCTTAAAGGGCTGCAACATGCCCTCTCTGCGGAGCTGGCCGGTCTGGACAAGCGCAGGGCTGAAATCAGCCTGGAAATACGCCTTTTGCAGACCGACCCGGCGTATATGGAAAAGGTCATCAGACAACGCCTCAACTATGTGCGCAGTGACGAAATCCTCTATCTTTTTGATGACGCCGGAGAGGAAAATTCCCCTTGGACAGGAGCAGGAACGGATGAACACCCCGAATGACGCGTTCCCCAGCAGGCAGGATCGGAACTCCTATACGTCGTCCCGGTCTGCGAAGGAGGCCGGAGAAGGGAACGCCGCTCTCAGTGAGGCCATGAAACGGGAAAAGCTCAACTGGTATCGCGAGGTGCTGGAGCTTGAACCCGGTTCCAAGGTGTTTTTGCCGTTTGCCCGTCTGCTTGTCGAGCAGGGCTATCCCGGCGAGGCCGTTGACGTGTTGCGACAAGGGCTGGAAACTCATCCCGAATTTATTGAGGCGCGTCTTTTGCTCATTGATGTACTGCACAAAGGTGGGCGTCCCTCCGAGTGCGGCGTAGAGGTGGCGCGCCTTGCCATTCTGTTCAAGGAATATCCCGGCTTCTGGGAGGCATGGAGCGAACTTTCTGCCGCAGACGGGGCACAGGCTGACCTGTCCGCGTCTTTGGGGTTGCTTGGGGCATTGCTGCGCAATTCTCGCGTGACGCTGGCAGAGGTCCTTTCTGCGGGCCTGCGCGCCATGCGCTGTTCCGCGCCCGACTGCGCGTCCGGGGCCGTTCCACAGGAGAAAACGCCGGATGCTGGTGCGGAGCGGACTCTTGATGAACAGGCGTCGAAAGAGCATAGCGAGGAAGAAAACGTCTGGATCGATGAGGAGGCGGAAGCCTCAGTCGCACCGACGGTTGCTGAAGGCAATGCGTCAGCCCGGGAAGCTGCGTATGACGGAAAAAGGACGGAGGTTTTTCCTTTTACGGACGAACAGAGTGAAGTATGCCTTCCCTTTGAGCCGCAAAACGCGTTGGACGATGTTCTTACTCAGAACCTTGGCAAAGCTCTTGCCGGAGAGGAGTCGGATATCGCGGCTCTGCGCGAGGTCGCGCGGGAGTTCGACGCTTTCCGAGGCACACCCGAAGTATTCGAACTGCCTGAACCTGGTGAAACGGAAACGTCGTGTGATATGCCTGATGCTTCTGCTGAAGCCGTGCCCGGTGCATCTGTGACACCTGAAGAAAAATGTTCACTGCGGACGCGCTCCATGGCTGAAATTCTGGCTGAACAGGGCGATCTGCGCGGTGCTATTGATATTTATGAGGAACTGGCGGCCTCGGCG
>JAEXGX010000304.1 GCA_023450535.1 Pseudomonadota bacterium
GAGCTGAATAAGGGCTTGCAAGATGTGGAAGACGGAAAAAGCGTACCTGTTGAAGGCGTTTTTTCTGAATGAGAAAAATATTTTATAAGGATATACTCTTTTTGGGAAGAAGCAGCCTTCTCACAGAAACTGGGAGAAGCTGGAACTGAACGGTTTCAACCTCATCCTCTTCGCTTGCGTGGCGCGGCATGCTGTGTTAATTAAGCACGTTTGATAGCCTGTAAGGCATAAACGCGAGAGTGGCGGAATGGTAGACGCACCGGATTTAGGATCCGGCGGAGCAATCCGTGAGAGTTCGAGTCTCTCCTTTCGCACCACGATCAGAAGACTTTCCGGGGCGTTGACGTCCTGGGGTGAATAAAGGAGTTATCCCAGTTATGGAACACAGCGTAGAAACAGTTTCTCCCGTCCAGCGCAAAATTACGGTTTCCGTGCCTGCTGCGGATGTGGATCGCGCCATTGACAAGGCCATTCGCCGTTTTGGCGCCGATCTGAGCCTGCCCGGCTTCCGCAAGGGCAAGGTGCCCGCCAAGGTACTGGAAAAGCGTTTTGGCGACGAGATTTACGCCCGGGCCACCGATGCGCTGGTGAACGAAGCCATTGCGGAGATTCTGGATAAGGAAAAGCTGCACCCCATGTCCCGCATCCAGTTTGAGGGGGAAGGCTCCCAGGCTGCGCGCGGCAGGGATTTCTCCTTTGGATTCAGCTTTGAAGTGCTGTCCGACGACATCAAGCTGCCGGAAGATCTTTCCGCTCTGGAAGTCGAAGTGGAAAATGCAGAAGTGCTGCCCGCCGAGCTGGATGAAATCACCAGCCGGGTGCTCCGCTCTATGGCGCATCTGGAAGATGTGACGGAAAACCGTCTGCCTCAGGATGCAGATGTCGTTCTGGTCGACATTGACGGCGAGTTTGAAGGCAAGAATGTGGACGGCATGAAGGCCGAAAATTATCTGATGCAGATTAATGCGCCCAAGGAAGGGGAGAAGATGAGCGAACTTGATACGCTCATTCGTACCCTGCACGCCGGAGAAGAGGGCGAGGCCCCCATGGTCTGCCCGGACATTTTCCCGGTGGAGGAACTGCGCGGCAAGACTATTACCATCAAGTGCAAGCTGCACAAGATCAGCCGTGAAGTTCTGCCCGAGCTGGACGACGAAGTCGCCAGGAAGGCGGGCTTCCCCGATGCCGGAACCTTGCGCAAGGCCATTGCCGATCAGGCCGGGAACAATAAAATCCGCACGGTGCGTTCCGCTGCTCAGCAGAAGCTTCTGGAAAGCCTGCTGGACAGTCAGGACTTCCCCCTGCCTGAATCTCTGGTGAACGCATACCTCAATGAATACCTTGCCGCTGCCCACAACGACATGGTGCGCAAGGGCATGGATCAGAAGGCTGCCGCCGGAGCGCTGGAAGGTATGAAGGAAGAAGGCATGGTGGAAGCCCGCATGCAGGCCAAGGCCCAGGCGTTCCTCATGGCTCTCGGTCAGCGTGAGGGGATTCAGGTCAGCGACATGGACGTGGATCGCCAGATTTACCAGATGGCGCAGGAAAGCCGTCAGGATTTCCGTAAACTTCGTGAAACCGTGTGGCAGAACGGCATGGCGCACGATCTTCAGGGCCGCATTCTCGCCGCCAAAGCTCTTGACCTCATGTACGGCAAGGCCAAAAAGACCGTGCTTGGCACGGACGGCAAGCCCTTGACGGAGCTCAAGCCCGAACTGGCAAAGGAAGAAGCAACTGCCGAATAGGCAATTGCGGGAAACGCGAGCAGGTCGGGGCTTTGCCCCTCCGTTAGACGAGGGTTTCCCGTGTCTTTCCGCCGAAAAGCCGAAGGCGTTTCAGGCGGCGCGAACCCGCAGGGTTCGTCATGGAGCTTGACGGCAAGCCCTTGACGGAACTCAAGCCCGAACTGGCGAAGGAAGAAGCAACCGCCGAATAGGCGGATGGATATATTCGCACCTCTAAAGTAAATGGGGGTGCAGGGGCATGATGCCCCTGCTGGAGGGGTTTGGGGAGGTTTTGCCTCCCCAAAAAAACTGACTCGCGATTTTCGTGCCTTTCCGCCCGGCGGCCCCAGTTATCCAGGGTCGCCGGTGGGCGGCGAAAACCCTCAAAGATGGTTTTTCATCAATCTGACGCGCCGGAGCCGTCCGGCTCAGGCGCGTTTTATCCTGTGCCGGGAGAGTCGGCACGGTTCCGGCAGGGGGCGACCCCTGCGCGCGCGTTTAAAGCGGGAGAAGGCGGAGGAACCGGAGCGGACAGCCCCGCGTGGCGGGAACGGGCATCATCAGCCCGAAGGAGAAAACAGATGATCATCCCTACAGTCATAGAAACCACAGGCCGCACCGAGCGCGCCTATGATATTTATTCCCGCCTGCTCAAGGATCGCATTGTCCTGCTGGGCGAGGAAGTCAATGATCACACGGCGTCTCTGATCTGTGCCCAGTTGCTCTTTCTGGAATCACAGGATCCGGAAAAGGAAATCAGTCTGTACATCAACAGCCCCGGCGGTTCGGTAACGGCAGGTATGGCGATTTACGACACCATGCATTTCATTGCTGCGCCCGTGGCCACCATCTGCATCGGACAGGCCGCGAGTATGGGAGCCTTTCTGCTGGCCGGGGGCGCGAAAGGCATGCGCTATGCCCTGCCGCACAGCCGGATCATGATCCATCAGCCTTCCGCCGGATATCAGGGGCAGGTGACGGATATTGATATCCACGCCCGCGAAGTGCTGCGTATGAAGGCGTCCTTGAACGAAATGCTGGCGAAAAATACAGGTAAGCCGTTGGACAAGGTTGCCGCAGACACAGAACGTGATTACTTCATGACAGCCGAAGAGGCGCTGGAATACGGCATTATCGACAAGATCTTTGTGTCCCGCCACGATATGGCGCAGGGCGGGGCCAGCGCCGGGGAGTAATTCATGAGCGACAACGAACGCAAGGACGTCATGCACTGTTCTTTCTGCGGAAAGTCCGAATTTGACGTTGAACACTTTATTGAACAGAACGGCGTGTGTATTTGCGACAAATGCATCGACCGTTGTAATGACATCATATCCCGTCAGCATGTGGAAGAGGCCGGCGAAGAAGGCGGCCCGCTGCTGACACCGCCGGAGATCAAGGAGCGCCTTGATGCCTATGTGATCGGTCAGGAACAGGCCAAGAAGGTACTGTCCGTGGCGGTGCATAACCACTACAAACGCGTGTTCTATAAAGGCGCGCTGGATGGCGTGGAGCTGGAAAAAAGCAACGTGCTGCTGGTAGGCCCTTCCGGTAGCGGCAAAACGCTTTTAGCCCGTACGCTGGCTCGCGTGCTCAAGGTGCCGTTCGCCATTGCCGACGCCACCACTCTGACCGAAGCGGGCTATGTGGGGGAAGACGTGGAAAACATTCTGGTGCAGTTGCTCCAGAATGCGGACTATGATCTTGAGGCCGCCAGCCGCGGCATCATCTACATTGACGAGATCGACAAGATTTCCCGCAAGGGCGACGGCCCCTCCATTACCCGGGACGTATCGGGCGAGGGCGTACAGCAGGCGCTTTTGAAGATTATTGAAGGCACGGAGGCCAATATTCCTCCCAAGGGCGGGCGCAAGCACCCCCAGCAGGAATTCATCCGCATGGATACCTCCAATATTCTGTTCATCGTGGGCGGAGCCTTCATCGGACTGGAGAAAATGGTGGAACAGCGCATGCGCGGCAACACCATGGGCTTTGGCGCGAACATCTCGGCGAAGAAGGAACAGAGCCTTTCCGTTCTGCTCGATCAGGTGGTTCCCACCGATTTCGTGCAGTTCGGCCTCATCCCCGAGTTTGTGGGCCGTATCCCGGTGATCACCCATGTGGACGAACTGGAAGAGGACGATCTCATCCGTGTGCTCACCGAACCGAAGAATGCCCTGGTCAAGCAGTATCAGAAACTGTTTGACCTCGACGGCGTGAAGCTGCGTTTTGAGAAGGACGCTCTGCGTGCAGTGGCGGCCAAGGCGATTGAACGCAAAACCGGTGCGCGCGGCCTGCGCAACGTACTGGAAGGTATCATGCTCGATATCATGTACGAACTGCCCACCATGAAGGACGTGCAGGACTGCGTGATCACCAGTGGCGTCATCGAAAAGGGAGAAAAACCCTTGCTTACTCACAAACCACAGGCCCAGATAGCTTGAGCGCGGGCCGGGGTTTACCCGGCCTGCGGCGTATCCGTCGCTACCTTTTCAAGGAACAACTATGCCTCTTTTCACCGGAACTATTGGCGATACACCAGAATCTCCGCGCGAACTGCCCCTTATGTCACTGCGCGAAGTGGTTATGTTTCCGCGCGCCATCATCCCGCTTTTTGTGGGAAGGGAAGCCTCAATCAAGGCTATTGAGAGTTCTGTGGCCCGTTACGACAAGCATATTCTTCTGGTGACGCAGAAGGAAGCCGACATGGAGAAGCCCGGGCCGGGCGATTTGTACTCCGTGGGAGTGGTGAGCAAGATACTCCAGCTTTTGCGTTTGCCCGATGGTAGCGTCAAGGTGTTGTTTGAAGGGCTGTATCGGGCGGCCTGGCATCCGCTTACGGAAGAAGAACCTTTTGGCGACGAGGCGTTCCCTCGTTTGTTGATTGAGGCACTTCCGGAATTTGAAGGCGAGAACCCCGAACGCGAGGCACTGGTACGGGCCACGCATGAGGCATTGGATGAGTTCGGCAAGCTGAACAAAAAAATCAATCCCGAACAGTTGGCTTCCCTCTCCGGGTTGCGCGGGCCGGGGCGCCTGGCCGACGCCGTGATGGGGGTGCTCAAGCTGGAGCACTCCACCAAGCAGGAAGTGCTTGAAATTTTGGACGGCGACAAGCGCCTGGAAAAGGTATTCGAGTGCCTGAGCGGGGAGCTTTCCGTCGTCTCGCTGGAAAAGACCATCAAGAACCGCGTGCGCGGGCAGATGGAACGCAACCAGCGCGAGTACTATCTCAACGAACAGATTAAAGCCATTCACAAGGAAATGGGTCGGGAAGACGATCCGCAGGCTGAGGCTGCCGATCTTGAATTGCGCTTCAAGGAAAAGAATATGCCTGACGAGGCGCGGGAAAAAGCCCTGCGCGAGGTACGCAAACTGCGGCAGATGGCGCCTTCTTCGGCGGAATACACGGTGGCCCGCAATTACATCGACTGGCTGCTGGATCTCCCCTGGAACGACCTGAAGCCCATTGACGTAGACATTCGGGAAGCCAAGAGCTTGTTGGATGACGGCCATTTCGGGCTGGAAAAGCCCAAGGAGCGCATTCTTGAATACCTGGCCGTGCAGAAGCTGGCTGGCAAACTGAAAGGGCCGATTCTCTGCCTGGTCGGCCCTCCGGGCGTGGGCAAGACTTCTCTGGCCAAATCTGTGGCAAAGGCCACGGGGCGCGAATTCGTGCGCGTGTCGTTGGGCGGCGTGCGTGATGAGGCGGAAATCCGTGGGCACCGGCGCACCTATGTGGGGGCTTTGCCGGGCAAGATTATCTCGGCGCTGAAGCGGGCCAAATACAATAATCCCCTGTTCTGTCTGGATGAAATCGACAAGATGACGTCGGATTTTCGGGGCGACCCTTCCTCCGCATTGCTGGAAGTGCTGGACCCCGAACAGAACAGCTCCTTTGACGATCATTATCTGGATATAGGCTACGATCTTTCCCAGGTCTTTTTCATTACCACGGCCAACAGCCTGTCCGGTATTCCCGCCCCGCTGATGGACCGCATGGAAATTATTCACCTGTCCAGTTACCTGGAAATTGAGAAAATACGTATCGCGCGTGATTTTCTGTTGCCCCGCCAACTGGAGATGCACGGACTGAAGCCTGAAAATCTGCGTATTTCCGAGAATGCACTGATGGACGTGATCCGCTTTTATACGCGGGAATCCGGTGTGCGCTCTCTGGAGCGGCAGATTGCCGCGCTGTGCCGCAAGGCCGCCATGCGCATGGCGGAAGCGGCAGACATGGAAAAGGCCGTCCCAGGCATGAATGGGATCAATGTCACCGCGCAGAATCTGCATACCTTCCTGGGGGTGAAGAAGTATCGTTTTGAAGAGCGCGAAAGCTCCTCTCTGGTCGGTGTGGTGGCAGGACTGGCCTTTAATGATCGTGGAGGAGAGATCCTTTACATTGAAAGCGCGGTCATGCCCGGTTCGGGCAAAGTGTCCAGTACGGGGCATCTTGGCGACGTGATGAAGGAGTCGGCGCAGGCCGCATTCTCCTATGTGCGGTCGCGTTCCACCCGCTTTGGCCTCAAGCCGGATTTCCACAAGGATATTGACCTGCACGTGCATGTTCCGGAAGGCGCCACTCCCAAGGATGGCCCGTCGGCCGGGATCACGCTGGCGACCTCTATGGTATCTGCGCTGCTGGGCATTCCGGTGCGCAATGACGTGGCCATGACTGGCGAAATTACCTTGCGCGGCAGAGTCTTGCCCATTGGCGGCCTGAGGGAGAAACTTCTCGCCGCGCGCCGGGCCGGGATGAAAACCGTGATTATGCCTGCGGACAACGCGCGGGATCTCAAAGAAGTGCCCGATGAAATCTTGAAGTCACTCAAGCTGGTGTTCGTGCGGGATGTGGACGAAGTGTTGCCCGTTGCACTGGAAGCGACGAGCGAGGAGATCTTTTCCGGGCCGGACAGCCCCGGTAACGTGGCCCAGAGCCTGCGCATGGGGGCTGAAGCGCACGAGGCACCCGCGCAGTAGATTTTGTTCGAATGATTTCAAGAAGGTAAGACTTCAGGCGTCCTTTCGGTGCAGCCGCCGGAAGGACGTTTTTTTCTGGTTTTTGCTGAATGTCAGAGAGCATCCCAGGTCTATTTCTGACCTGCGGCTTTCACGCTTCCGTTGAAGCCTTGGGGGCCGGTCATGCATAAATTCAAAGGTCATTCCTTCTATTGACATGAAGATGGGGGGAGATTTAAACAAAATAACTTATGCATTAGAGCAATTTCAAAGTGAAATTGCTCCCGGAGTTGAGGATAACGAGACTCATCTCTGTTCTCTTTATCCATAAGGCGTTTCACACCAACGGCTAAAGGCGCCGCGAAGCCTCCACCATTTCGCCCTATTTCCGGAAGTAGCCGCAATTCACTTGCGGCGTAGAGCTTCGGCTTCAGGCGTGAAACAGATGGAGCAGAACATCGTTTCCTGCTCATGTATAATCTTAAAGTTAACAGCTTCAGTGAATTGCGGCTGTGCCCAAGAATGAAGAGGGACATGGTGAAATACCGTCCCCTTTGACCTCATGATCACTTTTAAAGTAAAAATGATATGATTTTTAAGCGCGCAAGTGTTTCCTGCTTTTCAAAATATGATATAATTACAGATAGTGCAGTCACAAACTACCCTGAATATTTCACCTTGAAGCTGTGTAATCGTTTGGGGAAAAGAAATCATGCATCGGTTCGCACACCACGGAACGGAAGGAGTATCGGAAAAGCATGAAAAAGCTGGCTGCGGGAGTTCTTTTCTTGGTGTGCGCGTTTTCATCCGGGTTCTTTTTCCACAGGGGAAATCAGAATGTGGAATATGACATCAGTGAACTGCAACCTCGTATTATTCTGAATTTTTTGAGCTTTCAGTATGATGCCGACAGTAAGTCAACGCTTGAGCAGTTATTGAGCCGTTATTCCGAATGGCATCCGGATCAGCTTGTCAGCTATGAGGGGATCCCTCTGGCCGAGTATGGCGCAGTACTCGGTCAGCGCCTGAAAATGAAAAGCGCGGACGATGTGTTCATGGTATCGCCCGTCCTGGCCCGCCGTTATGCGGCGGAGGGGCTGCTGGCCCCGCTGACGGAGCTCCCCACGCTGAAGGCATATCGCCCCGAAGTCCTTGAGCAGATGAGTATGGCTGGAGATATCTGGTACGCGACGACCAGTATCGGGGCATTCGGGCTGTTCTGTAATCTGGATATGCTGGAGAGGGAAGGGCTGAGTGTTCCTCGGAATATGCAGGAATTCAGCGCCTGCTGCGGGTATTTCCTCCGGAAGGGCGTGACGCCCGTCGTTTCCGCCGGACGTGAATCATTAAAAGCGCTGGTCATCGCCGGGCTTTTCGAGCCTGCGGTTTTCGGAGATGCCGATTCCTTTTTCACCGCACTGGAAACGGTGCCCGGCCGTTTGGAAACAGGGCTTGCAGAAAGTTTTGACAGGCTGGTCATGCTGCGCGACCGGGGCTGGCTGCAGCCGGGAGATGCCGAAAGATGGCAAGGTGCTGAGCCTCCCGAATCCTTTACCCGTGGAGAAAATCCTTTCATGCTCGGCGGAAGCTGGCATGCGGTCCGCCTGGCGCGAAAGTCCCTCCCGTTCAGATATGCGGCTTATCCCCTACCCGTGTGCGAAGACAAATCCGTGGTCGTGCTTGGGCTGGATACTCCGCTTGCCGTCAACGCGGAAAGTGGACATCTGGAGCAGGCGGTGCATCTGGTGGAAATTTTGACCGGCCCTGAAAACATTGGGTTCTTTACTGCCGGGCAGGGACTTCTCAGCCCTCTGCGCGGCGAACCTCCGGCGGACAAGGTACTGCGCCCCCTCTGGGAGGGAATGGAGAGCGGGAGGGCGATATTCCGCTCGGATATCCGCCTGCGGTGTCCCGTATGGGAATACCTTGATGCCGGGGTGGACGAGATTCTCGCCGGGGGCCAGGCCAGCGAAGCGGCGGAAAGAGTCGTGCGCGAAGCGACGGAGGCGGAAACATGATGAAGCCGAAAAAACAACGCGTCACTGTGGGCATCAGTGTGGTGCTGCTTTTTGCCGTGCTGTGCGGGGTATCGTTTAATTTTATGTATTCCGTGCAGAATTCGTTGTGGGAAAATTCCGTCAAGAACATAATGGAAAGCACGGCGCGCGGAGCAAGCCTTCTTCAGCGCGGCTACCTCAAGGATCTTGAGATGCTGCGCATGCTAGCCGAGGAACTGGGCAGAGGAAATTCGGCAGACGCAGCCAGAATCCGCGCCAAGCTGAAAACTTTTCTTTCAGATACGGGTAACCTTTCCGCTCTTATTTTTAAAGACGGGACAGGTTATGTGGACAACGGACTTTCCGTCACGCTGACACCTGAAGAACTGGATCTGGTGCGTTCCCTGCCCGAAGAAAGCGGTCTGCTGTTTCCTTACCGGAATCGCAGTACGGAGCGCAGAACCTTCACCATCTTTACTCCCGTCAGGTTTTCGGATGGCCGCGAGGCCTATCTGTTCAAAGGGTATAATGTCGAGACCCTGTATGCAGAATACGCTCTTTCCTTCTACAATAACACGGGGTTTTCCTATGTGATCGCGCCGGACGGCAATATTGCCATGCGCCCGGTGCATCCCAGCAGTAACAAGACCTTTTCCAACCTGTTCGAGATTATCGGCGAAGGGAGGAATAACCCCGCCATAGTCGAATCTTTCCGGAATTCCCTGCGGAAGGGCAGAAGCGGCGTTGCCGTGTTTGACGACAGAAAGGGCGAGAACGTGTTCTGTTATGTGGCCATGCCCAAAATGGGGGGATGGTATGTCGTGTCCATCGTGCCCAACGCAGAAATAATGCGGGAGGCGAACTCGATTGTGCAGCAGGCTCTGTTCATCTGTTTTCTGGGTTTTATCGGCCTTCTCGTGGCATTTCTTGTCTACGCCCGCATCAGCAGAAGCTATCGGAAGGAACTCCATGCTCTGGCCTGTACGGATAGTCTTACGGGCATCCGGAATTTTCCGAAGTTCAGAGAGGATGGCGACAAGCTGTTGCGGGTTGCGGACGGGCGGAAGTATGCCATGCTTTCCATCGACATGCTTAGCTTCAAGATATTCAATGATGTCATGGGATATACTGCGGGAGACAGCCTGCTGAAGGCGTTTCCCGAGATTCTTGGCAGAGGGGCGGGAAAGGATGCCCTGACAGCGCGCATGGTGGCGGATCATTTTGTGGCTTTGGTTCCTTACAGTGACAAGGTGGAACTGCAGGAATACTGCGCTTCCCTGGTGCGTGCCGTCGATGAGTTTCTGAAGGCCCATAGACTGGACTATCATTTGGAGCTGAAGGTAGGTATCTGCTGTACAGAAGACAATGATTCGGCCATGAGCGTCAACGCGCTGCTCGACCGGGCGGGTATCGCGCTGAAGGCGATCAAAAGGAAGGGCACCGGGTCGTGGAATTTTTATGATCATTCCATGCTGGACAAAATCTTGAGGGAAAAAGAGCTGGAAACACGCATGGAAAAGGCTCTGGCCGACGGGGAGTTTCTGATTTTTATCCAGCCCAAGTACTGGCTTGCCTCGCGCCGTCTGGCCGGAGGGGAAACTCTGGTACGGTGGAAAATAGGGGGAGAGGGGACGCTTTCACCCGGCGAGTTTATTCCCCTGTTCGAGAAAAACCGGTTCATTGTCAGGCTTGACCGGTATATGCTGGCATCGGCCTGCCGTCTGCTGCGGCAGTGGCTGGATGCAGGGAGCAACGTTCTCCCTCTGTCCGTCAATGTGTCGCGTGTGCAGTTTTATACATCGGATTTCGTGGATGTCTGTATTCGGATAAAGGAAGAATACGGCATTCCCGACGGGTTGCTGGAACTGGAGTTCACCGAAAGTATATTTTGGGAGAATGTCGCCCGGTTGAACCTGACTGTGGGCAGGTTGAAAAAGGCTGGTTTTTCCTGTTCCATTGACGATTTTGGCGCAGGATATTCCTCGCTCAACATGCTCAAGGCTCTGCCTGTGGATGTTCTGAAGCTGGACGGAGGATTCTTTCATTTCGCCAAAGACGACGGGCGGGCCAGAACTGTTGTCCGGCATATGCTGAATCTGGCCGGAGAACTGCGGATGGTCACGGTTGCGGAAGGTGTGGAGACACCGGAGCAGGTGGAATTTCTGGAGAACGCGGGGTGCGACATTGTGCAGGGCTATGTGTTCGGGCGCCCCATACCTGCGGAGGAGTTTGCGGAATTGCTCGAATCCGGGAAGGACAGCCCGGATATTGCCTGACGGATGAAAGGCCACTGCGGTGCCTGCGCTCGATTTCAGTCATAAAATGTTCTAAATCAGCGCGACGGCTCTCAACCCCGCGTGATTTCCCAAATACTCACGGGTACGGGGACTTCCTGACGGGTCAGCGGCCAGGTGGGGCTGGTGCGGATCTTGCGGCAGGTGAGGCCATGTTGGGGCAGGGCTTCGGGCAGGCTGGCAAAGACTGCGCGTCCCGGTTCCGCGATCCAGGCTCGCCCTTCGGGCTTCAGGGCATATGCCATGAACGCCGCAACGGGATCGGCGAAACGCCGTTCATACACGATATCCCCGGCCCAGATCAGATCCATGCTTTTTGCCGGAAGTGCAGGCTCCCGCCAGTCCATACACTGCCATTCCACGCCGTCAATAGCGTTCAGCTCCGCATTGATCCTGGCATAACGCAGGGCTTCCGCGTCGTAATCCATGCCGAGGACCTCCGCACCCAGCCAGCGGCCGGCCAGAGCGGAAAACCCCAGCCCGCAGCCCATGTCCAGACAGCGTTGCCCGGCGATATCCGCCTTTCGTTCGGTCAGCCATGCCGCCAGCGCCAGAGAAGAAGGCCACAGTTCCGCCCAGTAGGGCAGGCGTTCATCTGCCTGCCAGTCTTTCCACAGGAGGCTGGATTCGTCGTCCATCCTTTCCCACAAGGCTTCCAGATTGGCCCGGCGCAGGGTCCATTCCCGCCCGCAGGCGGAAAAACGCAGTTCGTCAGGGTGTATTTCACTCATGAAGTTTCTTTTTTTGGCCTGCCTCGCCGCGCTGCCGGAGCGGAAGCGTCCGTTTCCCCGCCCGTGACGCCGGGCGAATCTGGAGCCGGCGGTTTAACCGCGTGATCCGCAAAAGGATGCGCCGCGTCGTAGATGCGGGTCAGGGAGTCGAGGTTGAGATGGGTGTAACGCTGGGTAGTGGAAATGCGGCTGTGCCCCAGAAGTTCCTGCACACTGCGCAGATCCGCCCCCCCCTCCAGAAGATGGGTTGCATAGGAATGGCGCAATTCATGTGGGGAGACGTGCTGGGCAATACCTGCCAGGATCGAGCTTTCCTCCACAATACGCGCGGCCTGCCGCCTGTTCAGGCGGGCTCCGCGTCTGCCCACGAACAGCGCTGTTTCGCCACGCGCGGCGAGACGAGGGCGTGCTTCCAGCCAGGCCGCCAGCGCCGTACGGCAGGTATCGCTGAGCAGCGCCAGGCGCTGTTTGCTCCCCTTGCCCATGACCCGGATGCTTGCACCGGGAAGATCCAGAGCGGGGCAGTCCTTTGCATTGAGGCCAAGCGCCTCGGATATGCGTAGCCCTGAACCGTAGAGCAGTTCCAGCAGAGCTTTGTCGCGCAGGCGCAACAGCTCCTCTGCACTTTGCGGGGGCTGGTCCGGATGCTCGGACGGCGCGCTGGAGAGCAGGGAAAACATCTGATCCACGTTGAGCATGGCCGGGTGACGGTGTTCCTGCCGGGGATTGCGCACGCCCGCACAGGGATCGACGGAAATCTGCCGTCCGCGCTGAAGATAGCGGAACAGGGAACGCAACGCCGACAGCTTGCGGGCTGTGGAACTGCGGGCCACGCCTGCCCGGAACAGGGAGGCGGAAAAAGCCTGGACATGACGCTTGGTCACGGAGTCCGGCTGATTGAGCGTTGCGCCTTGCTCATTCAGAAAATGTTCGAATTCCATGAGATCTGTGCCGTAAGCACGCACTGTGGCCGGAGAGGCCCCTTTCTGGAATTCCAGCCAGGCCAGAAATGCCGCCGCCCGATCCGGCAGATCCGGCGGAGGAAGCGCGGGGGCGGGCTTACGAGGCACGGCTGATCGCCTCATATATATTGCCCGGCAGGCGGCGTATCACGCCGCGCACTTCCAGCATGAGCAGCAGGGCACTCAGCGATCCGGCGTCCCGGGGCAATGCCGGAATGTCCTCATGCCCTGATGCGCACAGTTGCTCCAGCAACGCGTCCGCGCCGAGGCTCCCCTGTTTCCGAAGCAGAGCAAGAACAATCCCTTCGGGCGAGGCCGGGGTAAAATCGTCCGCTCTACG
>JAEXGX010000306.1 GCA_023450535.1 Pseudomonadota bacterium
GGCTCGCTCTATCCCTTTCACGCAAGAATATGCGTCTTCCCCCCTTCCTTATTTACTCTCGAAAAGGGAGCGGTGCAGGCCACCCCGTTTCGAGAGGTATATTTTTCAATACAACTCCCCGCCCCCACACCCTTTTCCCTTGAAAAAAACATGCGCGGACTTGAACCGGAATACCTTGCAAAACTGAAGCCCGAAAGCTGGCCTACCCCTTGCTTTATCACGGATCTCGCCCTGCTGCGCGCCAATGCGGCAGTTCTGGACGGCGTGCAGCGCCGCACGGGCGCAAAAATCATGCTGGCTCTCAAGGGCTTTGCCCAGTGGACTGCTTTCCCGGTTTTGTCCCGTGCTTTCAGCGGTCCCCTGTGGGGTTGCTGTGCGAGTTCGCCGGACGAAGCGCGTTTGGCAAAAGAGGAATTCCGGGGGGAAGTGCATGCTTTCGCCGCAGGCTGGAGTGAAGACGACATGGCGGCTCTGCTGAACTGGGCGGATCATGTGGTGTTCAACTCCTTTACCCAGTGGCGGCGCTTCCGCCCCATGATCGATGCGGCCCGCCAGGCCGGAAACACGGTGGAATGTGGTCTTCGGCTGAACCCCGAACATTCCGAAGGGGCTGTGCCCATCTATGACCCCTGCGACCCTTCGTCGCGCCTGGGTATCCGTCCTTCTGTTTTTGTACGGGAACTGGAAAACGATCCACACGCGCTGGACGGTATTTCCGGTCTGCATTTCCATACCCTGTGCGAACAGAACAGCGACAGTCTGGCCCGCACCCTGGATGCAATGGAGCAAAAGTTCGGGCAGTATTTCAGCACAATGCGCTGGATCAACTTTGGTGGCGGCCATCACATTACCAGACCTGATTATGACGTCGATCTGCTCTGCCGCTGTATTGAACGCGTGCGGGATGGCTACGGGGTACAAGTTTATCTGGAACCGGGCGAAGCTGTGGCCCTGCGCGCGGGGGTGCTGGTATCCACCGTACTGGACGTGATCGAGGCGGATATGCCCGTTGTGATTCTGGACTGTTCCGCCGCCTGCCACATGCCGGACGTGCTGGAAATGCCCTATCGACCCGAAGCATCCGGCCCGGACGGGCGGGCGGGAGAAAAGGGCGAAAAAACCTGGACTTGCCGACTGGCGGGCAAATCCTGTCTGGCCGGAGACGTCATCGGAGAATATTCCTTTGACGCGCCGCTTAAGGCGGGCGACCGGGTGATCTTCGGCGACATGGCCATTTACAGCATGGTTAAGACAACGACCTTCAACGGGCTGCGCCTGCCCGCTATCGCGCTGTGGGACTCGAGCACGGATGAGAGAAGCATCAGCCGTGTGTTCGGGTATGAGGATTTCAGGACAAGATTGTCCTGATCCGTTCTCCCACTTGAATTTGCCCGTCGCCTTGACTATAATGGAAGAGTTTCCGGTTCATCAAAACTTCCGTTACGGTTTAAAACATCCCGTAACTCCTTCCGCAAAGGCGCGTATGGGCATCCGTTCCCTGTTGAGCAATATTCTGGTGGCGGCTGGCGACGCCGCAACCCACAGTCTGCTGAAAAACGTTCTGGATGGGCAGGGCAAGCTCCTGATCGCCTCTCAGGCACGCCAGGCTCTCTCGCACGCCCGTTCTCGCAGGCTCGACGTGGCTGTACTCGAACTCAATCTGCCCGGAGCGAATGGCCTTGGCCTGCTGAAAGAATTGCTTGAACTCCAGCCGGAAATGGAAATCATCTGCCTCACCAGCGACGGCAATATCCAGGACGCTGTGGAAGCCATGCGCCTGGGGGCAAACGACTATGTCGCGACCCCCATCGAACCCGGCAAACTCATCCAAGTGGTGGAACGCGCCACGCAAAAGGCCGCCCTGCGCAAGGACGCCCGGCGGCAGGAAGACAGCAGTTGCAACGTGGAAGACATGGTCATCGGCAATTCCTCGCGCATGAAACAGGTGCGGTATCTGCTGGAAAAAGTCGCTCCCACCGATGTGCCGGTACTGCTGCACGGCCCCAGCGGAGCGGGCAAGGAAGTCCTGGCCCACGCCATACAACGGCGCAGCCTGCGCCGTAACGCGCCCTTCATTATTAAGAACTGCGCCTCCCTGTCCAAAGAACTGGCCCGCAGTGAACTTTTCGGCCACATGCGCGGCGCTTTTACCGGCGCAACCGCAGACAGCATCGGCCTGTTCGCCGAAGCGGACAGAGGAACGCTTTTTCTGGATGAAATAGGTGATCTTCCCCTTGATGTTCAGCCCTCCCTGCTACGCGTGCTGGAAAACGGCAGTTACCGCCCGGTGGGCGGCAAGGATACCCGCTCCTGCGACGTGCGTTTGATTTTCGCCACCAATCGCAACCTTGCCGCCGCAGTGGAAGCCGGAACCTTCAACGAGGCGTTGTATCACCGTATTCACGTTTTCACCCTTGAACTGCCCTCACTCGCAGAACACGCGGAAGACATCCCTCGTCTGGTAGAGCATTTTCTGCACGTTCTGCCTCTGGCCATGGGACGGAGTCTGCGGGTTGACCCCGCTATCTACGGTTGCCTGAAAAGTTACTCCTGGCCGGGCAATGTTCGGGAATTGCGCAACGTGATCGAACGCGCCATCATCTTGGCGGACAACGGCCTCATCTCCGGCAAGGGCCTGCCACCGGAAATCGCCTGCTCCAGCGAAGCATGCCGCGCCGTTTTCCGCGCTTCAGCCTCGGACGATGAACTGGCCGGACAATCCTGCGCCTGTGCCTTCATTTCCGAAGCCGCACCTGCCCCGGCGTCCACCGTGAAGGAAGAAAACGCCACTCTGCCTCCTCCCCCAAAAGCACCACATATCCCCACAGATCTGGCCTGGGACGACGGGAGCGACCGCCTTGAACGGGCGGAAAAACGGCATATCCTCCAGGTGCTCGAAAAATGCGGAGGAAACCGCAGTCTCGCCGCCAAGCGTCTTGGCATCGGACGGCGTACGTTGTATCGCAAACTCGAAGAATGGGGCATGGCCTGAAGACCTGCCGCCTTACTTTTCCCCACTGATATTTCCTCGACTTTCTGAATATGATGATGCCATATGTGCCGTTTTAGACCATAATCAGGATTTATTTCTGTTCACTGTATCAATTTAATACATATCAAAATTCACCAATGGTTACACACCATTACGCTTGTATTGCTGTTTATAAGAAAAAACTGTGACAAAATGGCCCATTTCAGTTCGCAAGAGTACAAAATGAATACCTTGATTTTATTAGCTTTCACCTCTGGCACGCTATTTGTAAAAGACGTGATTACAAAGCGGTGTCGCCTTGCGACGGTAACAAATTCATGACTCAAGGAGTCTTATATGAAACGTGAAGTGGATCTTTCTCTCATCTCCTCTTTCTTCATTCCCCGTACCACTCTTGTCGGTCTGCATGCGGCTCAGGCCATTCCGGAACGCCTTGAGCAGCTCGGTGGCAAAAAGCCTCTTATCGTGACCGACCAGGGCATCGTGAAGACCGGCATTCTCAAGCAGATTACCGACATTCTCGACGACCACGGCATGAAGTATGAAGTATATGACGGCACCGTTCCGAACCCCACCACCCAGAACGTGAATGATGCCACTGCTGTCTATCAGGAAAAGAAGTGTGACAGCCTTATCTCCCTCGGCGGCGGAAGCTCCCATGACTGCTGCAAGGGTGTGGGCCTGCTCATTTCCAACGGCGGCAAGATTCAGGATTACGAAGGCATCGACAAGTCCACCAAGCGTTTCCCCCCTTATGTGGCCGTAAACACCACCGCCGGCACTGCGTCGGAAATGACCCGCTTCTGCATCATCACCGATGAATCCCGCCATGTGAAAATGGCTATTGTGGATTGGCGCGTAACTCCCAACGTGGCCATTGACGACCCGCTGCTCATGGTCGGCATGCCGCCTTCCCTGACCGCCGCCACCGGTATGGACGCCCTGACCCATGCTGTGGAAGCCTATGTGTCCACCGCC
Organism: Pseudomonadota bacterium; assembly: GCA_023450535.1. GTDB lineage: Bacteria > Desulfobacterota > Desulfovibrionia > Desulfovibrionales > Desulfovibrionaceae > Mailhella. The sequence continues at coordinate 3,971 of JAEXGX010000306.1, forward strand.
GCCACGCCCATGACCGACGCCTGTGCGGAAAAGGCCATGGAACTCATCAATATGTACCTGCGCCGCGCCGTGGCCAACGGACAGGACATAGATGCCCGTATCGGCATGTGCTACGCGCAATACATGGCGGGCATGGCCTTCAACAACGCCAGCCTTGGCTACGTGCATGCCATGGCCCATCAGCTCGGCGGCTTCTACAACCTGCCGCACGGCGAATGCAACGCCATCCTCCTGCCTTACGTAAGCGAATACAACCTGCTTGCCCGCCGCGGCCGCTTCTCGCGTATCGCCCGTATGCTCGGCGAAAACACCACCGGTCTTAACCTGAGTGACGCATCCGAACGCGCCATTGTCGCCATCAGACGTCTGTCCAAAGATGTCGGCATTCCGGAAGGCCTGGTCGCCATGGGCGCCAAGTACGGCAAGAAGGTTTCGGAAAAGGATATCCCCACCATGGTCGCCAATGCCCAGAAGGATGCCTGCGCTCTGACCAACCCGCGCAGCATGACCGCCGAAGCCTGTGCCGCCATCTACAAAGCCGCTCTGTAACGGATATTGAAAGAAGCAACGGCGGGAAGAGCCTCCTCGTTTCCCGCCGCCGCGCACTCGACGGAAATGCGCGGCACCCGCTTCAGCCCGTGGGAAAGGTCCTCCCGAAACTTTCCCACGGGCTCTCAGCTTATTTTCCCGTTTTCTCCGTCTGCGCCGCCGACTGCCGTTCATTGAGAATGGAAACCGGCGGCGTTTTTTATTGCGTATGCTATAATCGTGGAGGTCAGGGGCGTACTACGCCCGCATGGCTTCCTGTTTTCCTTCCTCCGGCGCGAGGAAAAGAGACGGTTGACAAAGTCAGCAGCCTTCCCGAAAGGGAGCATAGCCGGAATTTACTTCCGGAAACAGACAGAAGACCTTGATCCCCATATGCCCCAGAAAAATCTGGCCATGCTGCTGGGTATCCACAAGACAATGCTGCCCAGGATAATCTGCCACCTGCAGTCTATGGGCGTCATTCAAAAATTTACAAAAAAAAGACCGATTATCACTGATCTGAACCGCCTGAAATCTCTTGCCGAGGGGTGAGAAACAGACTGAAGAAGAAAAAAATGTAATGACTACGGACTGATTCATTCTTTTGTCGTCTCTAAGGCTCGTTACATTCGTTCTCTTGAGCATGAATATTTATAAATATCCCTACGATTCGCTGCGCTGTTTCATCTTGATTACAAATTGCTGTTGAACATCTGTACAGCCAGATGTAGTTCCTGTTCATATCACTCGTCCGGAATTTTGCCTGATGTCAGCCTTTTATTCGATAAACGTCGGTAACCCCCTATTCAAATCCGGATAGAGCGCCCAGATAAATTCATTCTTCTGCCTGACAGTTTTGTCATTCAATGCCTCTTGTCTTTTCGCTTCCATTATTTCCCGATTGTGTACCTTACGTGATGAATAATGGCATCTCATAATCACTATCCTGCACAAATATTTCCATGCAATATATCCATATATCAACTACTAATATCTATTAGTATAATAATACAAAAAATTATCACTCCTTACCATACAAAGCAAAGCATTGAAAAGACATATTTCACCCAATAATTATAGTATTGCAATTACAAGTTTCAATAAAAATAAAGTGCAAAAAAATTTTAGCTACGCTCCCTCGCCTCTACGGAAAAAACAGAAAAAGACTACCCTAACTGATTGAAATAAACGGAAGAATCAAGTAGAGGTAAATGTATTTGCATATGTTTCGTTTTTCTCAAGGCAGGTAAATATCATGTCATGGTACAGCCGTCTGGGCATGGCTCCGCGAATCATCCTTCCTGTTTCTTTTTTATTGATTGCCGTGCTGGGAAGTCTGACCTGGCAAATTCAATCAAAAACCTCCAGAGCCACACAGGAAATGGCAAAACGAGAGCTGGCCGCATTATCATCCGCCGAGGCACGTTCCCTGTCCTCGTTTCTGAGCGCAGGTCTGGCCGAGGCGGACAGTCTGGCCAACGGATTTGGTGAAGCACTGAAAAAAAATGTCCCCCTTTCGCGGGAATTGCTTATCGCCATGCTGGAGGGGCTGCACGCCGGCAACAGCGGGGTGGTAGGCGCCGGCTCCCTCTGGGAACCCAACATGTTTGACGGCAGAGATACAGAGTTTGCCAATACGCCCGGCAGTGATGCGGCGGGAAGATTCATTCCCTATACGGCACGCGGGGAACAGGTCACTCTGCTGACAGATTACCAAAACGCTGACTACTATCTTGAACCCAAGAAAAGAAAATCCCCCTACTTGACGCCCCCCTACATGTACCAGGTTGGCGACAGAACGGTACCGATGACGACGGCTGCTGCTCCTGTCATCGTGAATGGCCAATATCGGGGAGGGGTGACCATTGACGTGGAGCTTGAAGAATTGCTCGCACAGGTCATTCGCATCAAAGCATACGACACTGGCTATGCTCAATTGTTGACACAGGACGGCATGCTGGTTGCACATCGCGACCCCAAGGTCATCAATAAAAATGTCTTTGAAATGGGCTGGCTTTCTGCCGAGAAGGTGGGCGATTCCTTCGAAAGGGGCAAGCCGTATATGGAACTGCGGCAGGACGCCAAGGGCGGCGGCATGATTTTCTGTTACTACGCACCCGTTCGCCTGCTGAAAACCACTCAGGTGTGGTATCTCGCGCTGATTGTTCCTGTGGATGAAGTTCTGGCTGAAGTGAACAACATCAACATATTGACCGTGGTCCTGAGCATTGCCGCCATTCTCCTGGTGACGGGCTTCATCATGCTCATTGTGCGCCGTTCGGTCAAACCCCTGGCCTATTTGGCGGATGCGGCACATGCCATTGCAGCGGGAGATTTGCACCATGAAATCCGGGATGAACATTTCGGAGGAGAAACCCGGAGGCTCAGCACGGCGCTGAAGAACATGATCGCCAGCTTGCTGGAAGGGATTACGCAAGCTGAAAAACTGGGGGCAGATGCCCGTCTTCAGGCTGACAATGCCCATCACGCCATGCTGGAAGCCGAAGCTTCAAAAAAACAGTCTGAAGCAAAAACAGCGGCCATGCTCACCGCCGCCGAACGGCTGGAAAACGTCGCGCATACCGTTTCTTCCGCATCTATGGAGCTTTCGGCTCAAATAACCCAGTCCGAGCGCGGCTCTTCCGAACAGGCGGCCCGAACGGCTGAAACTGTGACCGCCATGGAACAGATGAACGCCACGGTCATTGATGTGGCCCGCAGTGCGGGCTCCGCCGCGAGCGTTTCCGCGCAAACGCGGGAAAAGGCTGTCAACGGCGAAGATATTGTCAATAATGTCGTGAAAAACATGCAAAAGGTGCAAGAGCAATCGCTGGCACTGAAAGGGGATATGGCCACGCTTAACAAGCATGCCCAGTCCATTTCCCAGATTATGAATGTCATTTCCGACATTGCGGATCAGAGCAACCTGCTGGCACTGAATGCCGCCATTGAGGCCGCTCGTGCGGGCGATGCGGGAAGGGGGTTCGCCGTAGTGGCTGACGAAGTACGCAAACTGGCAGAGAAAACCATGGCTTCCACTTCGCAGGTGGGCAGTGCTATTACAGCGATTCAGGGCAGTACCCAACAGAGCATGGCCCAAGTGGATAATGCAGTAGAGCTCATTGACGCGACAACGGACTACGCCCGCCAGTCGGGCGATGCGTTGAAGGAAATCGTCCGTCTGGCGGACAATTCCGCAGAGCAGGTGCGGGCCATTGCCACCGCATCGGAAGAACAGTCAGCTTCCAGTGAGGAAATCAATCGAACCATTGAACGGGTTAATTCCATCGCAGGGGAAATGGCTCGCGCCGTGTCGGAATCTGCTCACGCTGTCACCGAGCTGACGGAACAGGCCCACATTCTGACATCCCTCATTGAAGAGATGAAACGCGCATAACCGGAAAAAGCGGCTGGCTCCGCCGTATCCTGCCGCTTCCCCGTATGAAATTGACCAGACGCTATTGGGAAATAGAATCAAGTCGTTGCGGATTCAGAAAGGCTTATCTCAAGACAAACTCGGAGAATTCGCCGGGCTGAATGGAAAATATCTCGGAGAGGGGGAGCGGGGTAACTCGAACATCTCGATTACCAACCTGTCCAAGCTGGCCGATGTGCTGGATGTGCCGTTTCTTTCGCTCGTGACCTTCGGGCACGAGCAGGACAGGGCGGAACTGGTGAAAGAACTCCACAAGATGATTGACGGGGCGGACGATGGCCAGCTAAAAATTATCTACCGGGTGCTTGAGGCTGTGATTAGGTAATTGAGCAATGTGCTCTATTGCTCTAGAAGGAGTTTAAACCAAACTTCCAAGTTTCTCCAAACTTGAAATAAAATATATAGAGCTAGAAAAAGAGTTGATATTGCTATCGAAAGGCAAAACGATGAAAAGATATAAAAATTCACTAAGCCTATGGTAAATTGTAATATGGACGTGCAAAAACAGCAAAACACGCAAAATAGAAAAAGACGAGAGATATTTACAAGTTGCTTGTATCGACTTTCTTTATTCCCGCTTATTTCATTATAAGAAGCAATTTTATTTTTATAATCTTCATTGTCAAACAATTTATCCTTAAGTGAAAACATAAACATCGTCATCAGAGAGAGTGTAAAACTTCCCATTGTGAGAAAAGCTGTAAAAATGGTCCCCCGAAGACTTGTTGTGTAAATTTGATGAATTTTTGGTGTTACGAAATATGATACAGCCATTATACAGCAAGATAATATTACTAATAATATCAAGTAGACAAAAATAATTCTTTTCATACAAGTGCTGCGCTTATTCTGCCAAAAACATAGCACAGCTCCCCAATAATTCTATTTTTTGTTATGGATTCGTTTATTTTTGATTGATCCAAATTTAACTCTGGAACCATATCCTCATAATCGTATGTTGCAAACTTGTCAAAATCGTTGAACATTTTGTAAACTATATCATTACCATTCGCATCTACCCCAACTACTTTAGCCTTATTAATCCTTTGCTCTTTAAAAACATTTGCTAAACTTCTTACACGGTCAAGGCGAGACGTATTCTTTGAAAAGAACAACTGGTATTTTACTCTTTTTAAATGAGAACTAACCGCCTGAAAAGCTCCATCACTGAAACTAATTTCACTAAATTCAATTTCTGCTTCACTCGCATCTTGTAATTTAGCAACACGTTCCATAAAAGAACCTTTTCGTTCAATTATGCTTCCTGTAAAGTCACCGTTATATTTCTTAAGGGTTGATTTGATAATTTTTTGAGATGTATTTGAATTTTCAAGAGTATTTTTTTCTTGAATTCTCATTTCATTTTTTATGTCTCTGTATAGCTGCCGAGATATTACATTAAATAAATTTAAAGAACAGGAGTGTTGGTAATGCTGATAAAGTCCATACCCAGTTTTTTTATTTAAAATGAAAAAATTAAAATCTGCAACTTGTTCACCTTCATTAAGTTCGTGTATGTCCAGCCTTATTTCTTGTTGAGAATTTACAAGCTTTGTAAATTTTTTTAGATCTTTAATAGTTAAAATAATTCCTTTCCATAATTCACCATCATCAATTACATATATAATTCTATTTCTTATTGAACGACCATTTAATCCTTGGAGCTTAGATATAAATCCATCTAAATTCAAAGCCGGACAATTACATTCCCACTTAAAAGCCTGAAATGTTATTTTCATAATTGCTCCAATAGGTAAACAGAAATAAGTTCTCTAATGTTACTTCAAAAGGACCAGGGAAGCAATATAACCTCTCTGACCGCCACTTCTTTATCCCCCACGTCATCTCACGCTCTCCCGAACTCCGCGCCCTGAAAACCAGTAAGGCCCAGAGCAAAATAAGTTCTGGGCCTTTCCTGTGTTCAAAAATGGCTATCAGAGCAAACAGCCAGCCTACGCGAGAGCACTTGGATTTCTGGGCACGACTTGCAAGGCACCATAGGCCAAGAGAGAGCTTCTATCTATAATATGATGATATAATTTGAAATATACAAAAAGTATCGAAAAATGAGGTTCAGAGCTGCTTTTAACACGAAAAACCCTCTTACGATTTTCGTCGCAAGAGGGTTGATCTTACTGGCTCCCCGAGACGGACTTGAACCGCCAACCTAGTGATTAACAGTCACCCGCTCTGCCGATTGAGCTATCGGGGAAGGCTACGCCGTGATGGCGTGAGGTGTGTAGTACCTAATATGAACTCTGCGGTCAAGCAAAAAATCGAAAATTCCGCATTTTTTTCATGTGGACTGCTGCCGCCCGCAGTAAACGGGGCCGCTGACAACGTCCACAGAACCGGAAATGTTTCTTCGCACAGCTTCAGTTCCGCCAGTCACGAGCGTCAATGCCCAGGCGTTTTGTCTTCAGATACAGGCCGCCGCGCGAAATACCCAGCAGCTCGGCCGCCGCCCGCATGTTGCCGCTGGTACGGCGAAGGGCTTCCACAATGCTCTCGGCCTCACGGGTCAACAGCAACCCTGAAGGCGAGGGAACATTCTCGGCCGCCTCTTCTGTCTGCGGCGTTTTTTGCGGCTGCAACGGGAGCGCTTCGCCCCAGTTCAGAATAACGGCGGGCAGGCACGATTCCCCGGCGGGCTGGCCGTCCGCGACGATGTTCACCATGCGCTCCACCACGTTTTCCAGTTCGCGCACATTGCCCGGCCACTCATAGGCTTCCATGCGCGCCAGCGCGGAAGGCGAGAAATCCGGCACGCTTTTACCCAGCCCCAGCGCGAACTTGCGCAGGAAATACCGGGCCAGCAGGGCCACATCCCCCCGGCGCTCGCGCAGGGGAGGCAGATTGATGGGAAAGACATTGAGGCGGTAATACAGATCCTCGCGGAAGGAACGATCGCGCACGGCTTCTTCCAGGTTTTTGTTTGTAGCCGCAATGACTCGTACGGAAACTGTGCGGCTGCGCTTGCCACCCACTCTGGTAACTTCTCCATTTTGGAGCAAACGCAGTAGGGAAACCTGAGCATCCAATGGCAGATCCCCGATTTCATCCAGCAAAATCGTGCCGCCGTCCGCCAGCTCAAACTTGCCTGGCTGGCCCGATCGGCTCGCTCCGGTGAATGCGCCCTCGCTGTAGCCGAAGAGTTCGCTTTCCACCAGATTGCGGGGGAGAGCGCCGCAGTTCACTGCCACAAAGGGGCGGCTTGCACAAGGGCTGGCATTGTGAATAGCCTGCGCGAACAGTTCCTTGCCGGTACCGCTTTCACCGAGCAAGAGCACGGTGGTATGATTTCCGGCGACAAGCCGGGCTTGATCCAGCACCCGCCCCAACGCCGGGGAGTGTCCCAAAATACGATCAAAGGTGTAGGAAGCTTTGACCCCGGCCATTTGCACGGCCACCTGCCGCATACGTCTGGCCTCCCTCAGGGTAATCACCCTGCCCCCTCCGGCCAGCGGCACAACCGAAACAAAACAGGCCAGCACGCCGCCACCGCGCAACGGAAAAAGCATTTCCAGATCCTGCATGTGCGAGCAGGTTCCCATGAGTTCGTCCAAAACCGCTCCGGGGCGCAACAGATCTCCTAGGTCGCCACCCCGGCATGGCCCGTTCTGACCGAACATCACTGCCGCCTTGCGGTTCATCATGTCAATGCCGCCCGAGGCAGAAAGCACCAGCACGCCGTCATCCAGCATTTCCATGATCGTTTCCCGCTGCTGGAGCAGACTGCGCAGGCGGAGCTGTTCGGTAATGGCGCACACTGCCGCCTTGACCATTCCGAGAGTATGAGCGTGGTATTGCTTGCGCGGCTGAGTGACGTTCAACACGCCGATCAGTTTGCCGTCGGGAGAAAAGATCGGCGCGGCGGAACAGCTCCAGCATTCGCCGCTGAACCGAAAATGTTCGGCCCCGATGATTTCCACCGGCTGCCGTTCAGCCAGACAGGTGCCGATACCATTGGTGCCGCGCGCTTCCTCTGTATTGATACTGCCTACCAAGGCATCAGGGTAGTATGTGCGGTGCGAGACGCGGTTGGAAATATACAGGGTGACGCCTTGCGCGCTGACCAGACTAAGAGCGCTGACGGCCTCCTGTATGGAAGAAAACATCTGCTCCAGAATATCCTTCGCGCAGTCCATAAGGTCGGCATTTTCCGCCAGAATGCCTTGCAGTTCATCTCCATCTATCCGGGGGCGTTCCTTGACGCCAGGGTCAACCTTTGCCGCTATGCTGCGCTCCCAGGAACGAAGGATCATGGCGCTGACCACGTTCGTGTCTACCCTTCCTCCGGCCAGAAAAATCCACTTCTGTTCCACAATGGCTTTCTGGCGCTCTTCCGATTGCAGGTAGCTGTCCTGATTGAGCATGGCGTCCCTCTACAAATTTCTTTTGATATGTCAAGTATAATGACACAGAAGTAATTGACATGTCAATTTTATAAACACAAAATAAAATACTCATGAACATTTAAAAAAATTAACTCTTCAAAAACAAGTAATTATAAAAATACATGAATTGGCATGCCTTTTGCTCTGCTTTGGATAAGGCATCATAGCGTCTTCATTATAGAGCGTTTCGTCACCGAAATACTCCTGAAGTCGAGTGGAGCGAGACTTCGCCGCGACGTCGGAGTAGCCGCAATTCACTTACGGCGTTTAGCTCCGGCGGAGACGTGAAACCCGCGGGTCAGAACACTGGGTCTGACTGGAAGGTATTTTCAATCGCAGAATACTCCAAAAAGGAACAAAGACATGATAATCGATTTCCGTGTCCGCCCCCCGTACAAAGGCTACCTGACCACCTTCAATTTCCGCAAGGCCGCACCGTCCACTGACCCCACCAAGGAAAGTATTTTCAGCATTGGCAAGCGTCCCAACGTGTCGGCCATTGAAGGTTCCATCGAACTGTTCATGCAGGAAATGGATGCCACAGGAACGGAACGCGCCGTGATCATGGGCCGCAAGGCAGATAATTACGGAGTTGTGGACAATAATGAAATTCTCGAGCTGAGCCAAAACCACCCGGGCCGCTTCATTCCCTTTGCCGGGGCCAACCCCAACCTTCCCGGCATGGTGGAAGAAATCGAACATTTCGCCGGGAAGGGCTTCCGGGGCGTGGGGTTGGACGCAGGCTGGCTACGCAAGCCTCTGT
>JAEXGX010000360.1 GCA_023450535.1 Pseudomonadota bacterium
ACCCACGCGTTTCATAAGTGGAATGGTAAACGTACCCGTGCCGTACACGTTGGCCGGGGCGGAACCGGAGATAGTGCCGAACAAGGCGCTGGCGAAAATGGATACTTTGGCCGGGCCGCCCTGTGAACGCCGGGTAAGCAGGCAGGCCAGATCCATGAACAGCGCGCTCATATTGGCCCGTTCAAGAAACGCGCCGAACATGACAAAGGCGAAGATCATGCCCGCCGCCGCAGCCAGAGGAACGCCGTAAATACCGTCCGTGGTAAGGAACAGTTGTTCGAGCAGGTCGCTGTGCAGGATGCCGTTGTGCTTCAGGCCCGCCGGAAGGTATTGCCCGCAAAAGGCATAGAGAAGGAAACACAAGGACACGATGACCAGGGGCAGGCCCGCCGTGCGCCGGGTAATTTCCAGCACGAGAATGACCGCTGAAATGCCCATGAAATAATCCATGCCGCTGACCGGGTCCACATAGCGCAGTCTGTCCAGAATGGCGTCGTTGTTGGCAAAGACATAAGCGCCGATGGCCAGCGCAAGCCCGGCGAGGCAGAGGTCGAGCAGCAGCATGGGAACGGGTTCGGCTCCTTCCCGGTATTTGAACGCCGGCTTCCAGAGAAAGACCAGAACCATGACCAGAGCCAGATGAGTAGCGCGCTGGATGGGGGTGGGCAGAACAGTGAAACCGCCCGTGGAGTATATCTGGAACAGGGTCAGCGCCACGGCGAACAGAGATGCGGCCGGGGCCAGAGTCTTACGGGAAAATTCCATAGGGAAGATCCTTCACCTGGAGTGTGCAAAGGTGTTTTGCGGTCTTTTGTCCCACCCCTCCCCCCCCACACACAGGGGTGAAGCGTTGTGAGGGGCGGGCGTGGGAGGATAGCGGGGGGTGTTTACTTCAGCCAGCCCGCTTCTTTAAAGTATCGGATCGCGCCGGGGTGCAGGGGGAATGCGAGATCCTGCCAGGCCGTGGCCGGGTCCATGGTCGCCCATCCGGCATTGGCAATTGCGATATCTCCTCTCTTTTCACTGACAGCCTTGGTTATCCTGTACACGAGGTCTTCCGGCAGGTCGGAGCGCGCCAGCAGTTCGGCGGAGTCCGCGATGGAAACAATGCCTTCGCCCACGATGCCGCCGTACATGTCCGCCGGAATAAGATGCCGCTTAACGCCATACTGCTCTTCCATTTTGGCCAGTACAGCGTCGTCTACGGAGAGCCAGGACATTTTGACGTCCTTGGAAAGCTCAACCAGAAACCATACTTCGCCGGGGCCGAGCCAGGTAATAATATCCACCTGACCGTCCTTGATCATGTTGGCTACGTCATCCCAGTTGTTGGTGATGACCTTGCCGCCCCAGGCTGTGATGTCCTTGTACGTGTAGCCATAGAGGTTCAGCATCCAGCGTGCCCAAACCTCGGTGCCGCTTCCGATGGGGCCGACGGCCAGACGCACGGGCAGTTTTTTTTCTCCGATTTGCCGGAGCGACGTGTAACCACGGTCGGAACAAGACACGATATGCATGCGCGACACGTCCATAATGTTGAAGATTGAAGAAACACCCTCAATTTTGCTCTTGAACGGATCCAGGCCCTTGGCAGCGGAAACGGCGATGCTGTGTGTGGCTATGGAGATGTCGCCCTCGCCTTTTTGCAGACGGATGGGGTTGGACAGGCCTCCGCCGGGAAGCAGGCTGATTTTGATGTCGGGATAGTGGGTATTGATCGCTTTGCCTACGGCCCCCATGCCCACATACCAGACGCCGGACGTGGGGCCGGACAGAATTTTCACATGTTCCGCCGCCGGAGAGGGCGAAGGCAGAAAGAACAGGGCTGCTGCAAGGGCCGCCGCGCGCAGAAGGGCATGTTTCATGAGAGGACTCCTGAATCACGGTTGCAAGGAATACAGGGAGCAAGCTCCCCCGGCTCCTCCCGTAATTATAACTTGGCGTAATAATTGGGAGTGCAGGGCGTACTGCGCCCGCGCTGCTCTCTGTTTCCCTAAGCCGCTTCACGGCTAAGGGAAATGACGGGCAAGCCCGTCACCCTTCGGGCAGGTGCCGAAGGGGTGTCTGAGGGGGTGATGAGCCCCCTCAAAGGCTTTTTCAGAGCGTCAGGGAGTAAGCTTCCTGCGTTGTTTCAGTCGAGAGGAATGTCCAGTTTGAGCGCCTTGGCGGCGTTCTGGTAAAGAACCTTGGGCAGAACTCCGGGCTTGAAGGGCAGTTTTTTGAAATGTTCCACGCCCGCTTCCAGCGGAATGAAGGGGTATGCCGTGCCGAACAGGAAGCGATCCTGAAGGGCGAAGTTCGCCGCTGTGACGTAATCCTGCCAGCCGGGCTGATTGAACAGGTACATGTCGGGGCAGATGTACACATTGGGACGGCGGTAGGCCACAAACAGGATTTCCGTCACCCAGGGGTAGCCTCCGTGCGTGTTGACTATGGTGAGCCTGGGGAAGTCCGCCGCGATCTGGTCGATGAGCATGGGAGCGCTGTAGCTGGCATCAGGGCCATTGCCTCCGCCCGCCATGAGCAGCAGGGGGATGCCTTCCGCCTCGCATTTTTCATAGATAGGGTAAATGCGGCGGTCGTTGGGATACATGGGCACAGGCAAGAGGCCCGGTTCCATACCGACGCCCTTAAGCGGGCCGTTGACGACAAAGCGATCAATCTCGTCAAAGGCCTTGCCTTTGTCTGAAGGGTCGATGCCCGCCACGCCGATAAAACGATTGGGATAGTCCTGCAATATGGCGCAGATGTCTTCGTTTGAAACGTCCCCCAGGAATGCATGGGCCCGGCGTCCCGGCACCACGCCGCAGCTTATGCCCGCCGCGTCCATTTCCTGTAACAGCAGTTCGGGAGAACGCTGGGTGGTGGAAGGAGCCTGCTCCATGCCGAAGCTACGGCTCATTCTCGCACTGCGCTGCACGTCGCGAAACAGGCTGAGATTCAGGAATCCCCGCGCCGGGGGACGAAGGCGAAAGTCGATAATCATGCTTTCCTCCCAAAAAGGTAAAGTGGTTACAAAGTGTCAGGCTCTGGCGCGTTTCCGCATTTTTTCTTTGCTATCTGGGTAATTCCGGCCAGAATGATAAAAGCGATGCCGAGAGCGTCGGTTGCAGGGCCGGGATAAATCAACGTCAGGCCGCCGAGAACGAGCAGAACGCGTTCCCACAGGGCGCAACGGGCCAACATCCAGCCCTGCATACCCATAGCCAGCCCGATGACGCCAATCACAGCCGTTGCACACGCAATAGCCAGGGCAAACGTGTCGCCTTGCAGCAGCAGCGCGGGCTGGTACACAAACATGAAGGGAATGATGAAGGCCACGATGCCCAGTTTGACCGAAACGAAGCCCGTTCTCATGGCGTCCGCCTCGGCTATGGCCGCGCCCGCGAATGAGGCCATACATACCGGCGGGGTAATGACGGAGAGAATGGCGTAATAGAATACGAACATATGCGCGGCCACGGGGGGAACTCCTACCTTGATCAGCGCGGGCGCGCCGAGCGTGGCCACGATGATGTATGCCGGAGTGGTGGGCACACCCATGCCCAGCACAATGCAGGTAGCGGCAAGAAAGAGCATGAGCAGGAAGAGGCGGTCGCCCGCCAGCGTGGTGACCAGATTGATGAAATTATATCCGACGCCGGTGAGCGCGATGACCCCGATGACAATGCCCGCGCAGGCGCAGCAGGAGGAAATCATGAGCGCGTTGCGGGCACTCCATTCCAGACCTTGAATCAGGCGGGTGGGCGTCATGCGGGTTTCTTTGCGGAAATACGAGAGCAGAACCACGCACAGGGTAGCAAAGAAGGCGCAAAAGATGACACTGCGGCCCATGAACATGGCGGCAAGAAGCAGGACGATGGGCAGCAGGTAATACAAACGGCTGAGAACCTGACGGCGATCCGGCACCTGATCGGCGGGCAGTTTGCCCAGATCCTTGCTCAGGGCTTCAAAGTGGATCATGGCCAGCAGGGCGAGGTAGTAAAGAAACGCGGGAAGAAGCGCCGCCTTGGCAATGGCAAGGTAGCCCGCTCCGGTGAGGTCGGCCATGATGAAGGCCGCCGCGCCCATGATCGGAGGCATGATCTGGCCTCCGGTGGAGGCCACGGCTTCCACGGCCCCGGCAAAGGGGGCAGAATAACCCACGCGCTTCATGAGCGGGATGGTAAACGTGCCCGTGCCGTACACGTTGGCCGGGGCGGAACCGGAAATGGTCCCGAACAGAGCACTGGCGAAAATGGCCACCTTGGCCGGGCCGCCTTTTGAATTTTTCGTCAGCAGGCAGGCCAGATCCATGAAGACGCTGCTCATGCCGCTGACGTGCAGAAATGCGCCGAACATGACAAAGGCGAAGATCATGGTCGAGGCGACGGCCAGAGGCGTTCCGTAGATGCCGTCGGTCAGAAGAAAAAGCTGTTCCACAAGCTGCTTTGCGCTGACGCCGGGGTGCGCCAGCCCGCCGGGAAGTTTGTCGCCCCACAGCCCGTAGGCCAGAAATGCGCCGGAAACAAGCACCAGAGACCAGCCGGATGCGCGGCGCGTAGTTTCAAGAACAAGACCAATGAGAATAACCCCGTAGATCATGTCGCGCGGCGTGACTTCATCCACATAACGGATGCGGGACATGAGGTTGGTCTGCTCGGTAAGAACATAGCAGGCGGAGGAAAAGGCCAGAATGACCAGAATACTATTCAGCACCCTGAACATGTTTTTTTCAGGGCTGGGTCATTGTTTGCGTAGCCGGGGGTGATCATGACAATCAGAGCCATGACGATGGAAAGATGTATGGCCCGCAGTACATGCGCGTCTATCAGGCCGAAGCCGCCGGTAAAATAGATCTGAAAGACTGAAAGGAATACCGCCAGTGCCGTAATTAAGTATTTGAGCATGGGTGCACAGTTGATTCTAGGCATGGAAGATTCCTCCTCAAGGGGGTGAACCTTGTTGCATTTGGAAGAGAAATATTTCAGATCCAGGAATGAGTGATAGTTATTGTATTAAAGTATGATACACAGTGTACTGAGGGGTATATTGAAGAAGAATATGTTTTATATTTGTGAAGCAAGGATCATGCCATGTTAAATATATTTTTGTGAACGGGGATTTTTTCAAAGATAGAGCGAAGAAACAGGAAAAATATTGTTGTTGCATGTGTATAATGTGGACATGTAAAAAATGGACATGTTGAAAAATCCTGCATCAAAGCAATACAGGGTATGCTATTTTGTTTTACGCCCCTGTCGGGGGCGTTAACGAAAAACCGCCGTCCGGTGCGAAGCTTGAAATTTCGCACCGGACGGCGGTTTTTTGAAATGTTTTTGGGAAAATACGCTATATATCAACCCCACCTTTAAGTATAAACTCCCGGAGAAGGTTATCTATCTTTACAGAAACCTTGGGTGGAGTAATTTGAGAGCCGTCCAGCTCTTCAAAATATGCTTTTGCCTTTTTCTTATCAACTGTAGCCTTCAGTGCGTCATAACGTCCAAATTCATTGAGATTATCTTTCGTCACATTACGCGCCATTATAGCACGCAATTTTTCTTCATCGAGGCAAAATACAGAGGATAGACGATGAATCTGAGCGTCTTTTCCCTTACGAAGATATTCCGTAATATAATCACGAAATGTTTTTCCCTTTTCCTGGGTTATCTCTCCCCGTAACACATCATGGAGAAAGATGGTTGCCGCTTTCTGCTCTTCCTGCGACAGCGTCGCAAAGGTTTTATGCAGCTCATCTTTTGCTTGAGCAATGGCTTCGGTGCTGGATTCTTTATTTTCCAATACTTTGATATACTTTGTAAATCTGCTATTCATATAGTCTGTGTCAATTTTGTCGGTATCAATTGTGGTCAGATAGCCCACAATGTCATACGGTACGTCAGTCTGGGCAGCACCATCAGATTCGCTAAAAAGTTCCTTATACCGTAAAAGGAGCGTTTTGTAGGTGGTTTCATCAAGAAGA